>CAZEQQ010000366.1:0-3285 GCA_964514425.1 uncultured archaeon | reverse complement strand
ACTTTAATGAAATTGCTTATGAGGCTTTATGATCCTACTAATGGAAAGGTATTAATTGATGAGATAAACATCAAAGAGATGAACTTAGATAACCTGAGGAAATATATTGGTGTTATCGAACAAGAAGTATTTCTTTTTAGTAAAACCATACGTGAGAATATAGCTTATGGTAAACCTGATGCTACTCGAGAAGAAATAGAAAAGGTGGCAAAACTTGCACAAGCTCATAATTTTATTGAAAGTTTTGAAAAAGGCTATGACACCATTGTTGGTGAGCGAGGTGTTACCCTTTCAGGCGGTCAGAAACAACGAATAGCTATCGCCAGAGCATTATTAGTCAATCCAACTATCTTAATTTTAGATGACGCAAGTAGTGCGATTGACGCAGAAACTGAAAGACAGATCCAGACTGCAATTGCTAATGTTCTAAAGGAGCGTACTACCTTTATTATCACTCATCGTTTGGCAACTATTAAAAATGCTGATTTAATATTAATACTGAAAAATGGGGAATTAGTTGATCAAGGTGTACATACTGACTTGTTAGAAACTAACCTTGATTATCGGCGACTCTTTGAGAGATTTTCAAAATTACCACCTATGAAAGTTTTGGAGCGTAAATAAAATGATGAGACGTGAAGTAGGCGATAAAGAAGACTATGATCGTGTTTATACCGATATTGACTTATTAAGACGTTTTTGGCTTTACTTAAACAAATATCTAACTGAGTTAATTATCGTTATCATAGCAATTTTGGTATCAGCTGTTGTTAGTGTTCTCCCTCCACAAATGGTGCAATTTGCTTTTGATGCTTTAGAAGCTAAAGACCCATGGAATGTTGTTTCTCTCTATGCCATTGGTTATGTTATTCTTTCTATTCTTTTATGGATTATACAAGTTTTTATGGGTATTCTTATTGTAACTATATCTCAAAAAATTATCAAAAAAATTCAGATGGAAACATATGAGAGTTTGCAAACACATGATCTCAGTTTCTATGATAAACAGTCGACTGGAAGAATTATGAGTAGAGTAACTAATGATTCTCAAGAATTGTCCAATATGATTGGTGTTGTTTCTCAATTCATCTCAAATTTCGCAATTTTATTCACTGTTCTTATTGTTATGTTTGTTGTTAATTGGCGTTTAACTCTAATTAGTATGGCAATGAGCCCATTTGTTTTTGGAACAGCTATTCTTTTTAGAGCTATAATAAGAAAAACTAGTGGAGGGTGGCGAGCAGCTATTGGAGAAGTAAATGCTTCATTTCAAGAAAGCGTTTCTGGAATTTCTGTTGCGAAGGCTTTTGGTCGCGAAGAAAAATCTAAAGCAGAGTTTGAAGTAATAAACGATGCAACTTATCATCATGCAAAGCGAAGAGCAATAGCTGTTACGGGAATATGGCCAATTATGGATGGTATTAGTATAACTGGTGTATTTGCTATAACAGCTTTTGGAAGTTGGTTAATTTTTGAGAACTTGGCTTCAGCTTCTACAATTCTTCTTTTCCTTTTACTCCTAAACCGCTTTCTCTATCCTTTAGTTCGTGTTGCTTCTGAAATATCAACAATACAAAGTGGTTTTGCAGCTATGGAAAGAATATTTAGCGTTATTGATGCTGAAAAAACTATTGTTAACCCAGAAAACCCTGTCATTAGAACTATTGAAGGCGAAATAACTTTCAGTGAGGTTAATTTTCATTATGACCCCACTATTCCCGTCTTAAAAAACATTAATCTTACGATTGAAGCTGGAGAAACTATTGCTATTGTTGGTCATACAGGTGCAGGGAAAACAACTATAGCTTCATTACTTCTACGTTTTTATGATATTGCTGGAGGAAAGTTAGCTATTGATGGAGTAAACATTAAAGATTATGATATTCACAGTTTGAGATCCCAAATAGGATTAGTAAGTCAAGATGTCTTTTTATTTAGTGGAACAGTATTAGAAAATATAGTGTATGGTAAACCTTATGCTACAATTGAGGAGGTTGAAGAAGTTATTAAGGTAGTTGCAGCTCAAGAATTTATTGATGCTCTTCCTGATGGGTTAAAAACGGTTTTAGGAGAACGAGGAAAAGGTTTATCTGCGGGACAACGCCAAATGATATCTTTTGCTAGAGCTCTACTATCAAACCCAAAAATACTCATATTAGATGAAGCAACAGCTGCTGTAGACGCCTATACGGAATGGAAGATTCAAGAAGCTCTTGAACAATTATTGGTAGGTAGAACCTCTATTGTAATAGCACATCGCTTAACGACTGTAAAAAATGCCAATAGAATTATAGTTCTAGATCAAGGAAGAATAGTAGAGGAAGGTAATCATAACGAACTGATAAAGCAAAAAGGATTATATTCCGAACTCTATGAAACTTACTTTAAACACCAATCAGCAGAATGGATCTCTGAAATAAGTGATATTTTTTCGGATTAAGTAAAACTAGCAAAAATAATCCTTGTTTCTTTTCTCTTTTTTTCCCAATAGAAATTAATAAAAACTATATCTACATTAGCTACATTATGAGTGCTGTTCTAGATGAAATGAAAAATCGACATAAGTTCGAATATCAATGTAATGAATGTAAAAAAAGGAGAATCATGTTGATTCCAAAAGTATTAAAAATTGAAGTAGGGAGTTCTGGGTATTTCCAATATGTTGATGTTCATCAATGCAAAAATGAACTTATTCAAGCTTTTATTCTTTATATCGACAAATCTTCACAGATTAGATCTCAAGTCAAAGTAGTTTCTAGCATTACAACGGATAATGCACTTCCTCCTTATGGAGTGAATGAACTAAGTATACCTTTACCTCAAAAAGTTAATTTCAAAGTCGAAGATATAATCTCAATTGGTTTCACTCCTTTTAATATTTTTGAATTTAAAATTAAAGATTCTTTAAGAAAATCTCAATACAATTTTCAGAAAAGTACAGTTAAATTATCTAACAATAATACTGGAAAGGATAAAAGAGATGTATCGTTCACATCAAGATTAGGTTTTGTTACCATTGAGGCTGCAGTAAAAAAGGATTTACATGAAGAATTTATTGAAACTTGGTTAAAGCAATTAATCAATATAATTGAAACCATCGTTATTTTAGATGAAAAGCCCTTACTACACATAGCACATTATCTTGACCTACATCTTGTAAGAAAACCAGAAATGAGAGAATTATTAGAGTTAGATCTATTAATACACTCTAATTTTATCTTACCAAAATCGTATAAAGAATCTATTGAAGAACTTAATAACAAAGGAGACAAAATATTCCCCAAA
>CAZEQQ010000365.1:0-3285 GCA_964514425.1 uncultured archaeon | reverse complement strand
CTTGACCCTTTTTGTTCTCCTCCTTCTTCCGCTTAAGAGGGGGTGGAAAACTTACAAAACTATTGGAAGTGTTAACGATTGAATTATTTTATGATAATTTTAATTTAGAAAGGATATAAAGCGATTTTTGATTATTTTTCTTCTTTCTTCCTACAATAGACTTGTCTTTTTCTTCAAAATTAGGTTTAAACACAAATATTTAATTATCTTCTTTTTTTGTTGTCTTGAATACTTGTTATAAGATTCTATTTAATAATGGTGAACAATGTATGGCAAAAATAACTGACGTACGAATAAATGGAAGAGGCGGACAGGGAGCTGTAACAGCTTCTAGGCTTTTAGGTGAAGCTGCTATTGAAGAAGGACAGTATACTCACGCGTTTCCTAATTTCGGACCAGAAAGGGCAGGGGCACCAGTAACTTCGTTTACTCGAATATGCCCTGAACCATTCACTGAAAAAACTGAAGTTTACAATCCTGATGTGGTCGTAGTTATCGACCCCTCTCTATTAGGTGAAGTTCCTGTAGCAGAAGGCCTTAAAGACGGCGGTACTATAATTTGTAACTATGAAGGTGAAAAAGAGACTCTCCTCAAATATTTTGAAGGAGTGAACGCTAAAATTTTCAAAGTTGCTGCCTCTAAAATAGCAATGGAAGAATTAGGTCGAGATATACCTAATATGATTATGCTAGGAGCAGTTATGAAAATAGAGCCACTAGTTAAATTTGAAACCCTAACAAAGCTTACAAAAGAACGTTTTCCCGGCGCAGTTGGTGAAAAAAATGCTAAAGCTATGCAACGAGCGTTTGATGAGGTGGAATAGATGGAAAAACGAAATGCACCAGAAGAATTTAGTAAATGGATCAAAGAGAAATGGGGAACTGAACAAGTTCCTTTAGGTGGAACCGTTCCTTATCCTTCAGCTTATGCCTATAAAACAGGAGCATGGACAGGGAAACACCCTGTTGTAATCAAAGAAAAATGCATAAGTTGTATGAATTGTTATTATTATTGTCCTGACAATGCAATTATCATGGATGATCAAATGAAAGCGGAAGTAGATGTAGACTTCTGTAAAGGATGTGGGATTTGTGTCAAACACTGTCCTAAAGATGCATTCGAATGGAAGAAGAAATAGGTGATAAAAAATGGGTAAAATAACAGGAAAAACAGGAGATGAAGCAATTGCTTACGCAGTCAAACAAGTCAATCCTGATGTTGTCGCTGCATATCCAATTACACCCCAAACAATTATTGTAGAAAGATTTTCAGACTTTGTGAATGATGGTGAGGTATCAACTTCTTTTGTATCAGTTGAAAGCGAACATTCTGCTATGTCAGCATGCGTTGGTGCTTCAGCCACAGGAGCAAGAGTTTTTACAGCCACAGCTTCAGCAGGATTAGCATTAATGTATGAAATACTCTATGTTGCCTCTGGTATGAGACTCCCTATAGTTTTAGCTGTAGCAAACAGGGCTTTTTCAGCTCCTATCAACATTCATGGCGAATGTACTGACCAATTAGTTTGTAGAGATGCATCATGGGTATCATTGTTCGGTGAAACAGCTCAAGAAGCATATGATCAATCATTTATTAGTTTCAAAATAGCTGAAAATCCCAAAGTTATGCTACCAGCAATGTTTGGTGTTGAAGGTTTTATCGTGACACATGCTTTAGAAAGAGTAGAACTATTGGATGATCAATTAGTAAGAGATTATCTTCCTGAGTCACGAGTACAAGATTATAAATTTGTACCAGAGGAAGTAAGAGCTTTTGGATCACTTGTTTTACAAGACTACTATATGGAGATTAAAAGACAACAAGAGGAAGCAATGCAACGAGCTTATCAAGTGACAAAGGATGCTATGGCAGAATATAGTGAAATATCAGGAAGATCTATGGAAATCTTAGAAAAATACCAACTTGAAGATGCTGAATATGCTTTTGTAACTTATGGTGCGACAGCGGGAAATGCTAAAGCTGTTGTTGATCAATTACGTGCAAAAGGTGAAAAAGTAGGAGCATTAAAAATAAGAATGTATCGTCCATTCCCTGTTCCAGACATATATGACGCTCTAAAGGGCATAAAAGCTGTTTCTGTTTTAGACCGATCCGCGACCTTTGGTTCCCCAGGAACAATTGTTCAAGGAGATTTAGCAACAGCTCTTTATGGTAAGAAAAACATTCCAACCATTCATGGTTACATTAATGGTCTAGGTGGAAGAGTTTTGACCCTTCCTGAAATTGAAAACGCTTACAATATGACAAAGAAATATCACAGCGAAGACAAGCCAATGACGCAAGATTGGATAGGATACAGAAAGTAGGTGAAAAAGATGATAGAATTACCAAAAATATCAGTACAAGATTTGAAAGAATGGTCGAAATTAACTGTAGGATTGAATAGTGGACATAGACTTTGCGCAGGTTGTGGTGCAGGAACAATGGCTAGACAAGTCACAATAGCAGCACAAGCATTAGAGGATCCCTATATGATAGTAAACGCGACAGGATGTCTTGAGGTAGCTTCCACAGTTTATCCTTTCAATTCATGGCAAGTGCCATTTCTACACAATGCATTTGAAAATGCTGCGGCTACAGCATCTGGTGCTATAGCAGCTTTTGAAGCATTGCAAAGAAAGGGATTAAGAGAGAATAAGCATACTAACTTCATTGTATTTGGAGGAGATGGAGGAACTTATGACATAGGAATACAATCTCTCTCTGGAGCAGCTGAAAGAGGACATGATTTCCTTTACGTCTGTTACAACAATGGAGGATACATGAATTGCTTAAGTTTAGATACTCACATTTCAACTAAAGAGGGGTTAAAAAGAGTGACTGATGTAAAATTAGGAGAACTAGTTTATGCATTTAATCAACAAACAGGTGAACTTGTATTAAAGGAATGTAGTGGGATCTATGATAATGGTGTCAAAGAAGTATATGAGTTGAAAACTTTACACCACAGCATCAAGACAACTTTAAATCACCCCTTTCTAACAGTACAAAGAAGTAGAAAGAATGAAGAAAATAAGTTAATTTGGAAAACTTTGGAAGAACTAAAAGTTGGTGATGAAATAGTTGTTCTTAAGGAAATATCTGAAGGAAAAAGCTATGAATTCAATAAAATCGATTTTTCTAAGCTTGGTGATTATAAAGTTAATAAAATAAATGAAGTGAATATACCCGAAAAAACAAGTCCCGAATTAATGGAATTCTTGGGATTATTTATTGGAGATGGTTGGGTACGTGTGCACAAAGCTGAAGTAGGTTTTTCAATA
>CAZEQQ010000364.1:0-3290 GCA_964514425.1 uncultured archaeon | reverse complement strand
ATATTGTCCTGGAGTTAATTCGAAAAAGAAGACTAATTGACCATAATTATTTGTCAAAAAGGTATTAACAAAACTACCATTAACATAAAATTCTAGTTCTGTATTTACAAGGAAAGACCCATTAAGAGCTAAAAGAGTTGCATTGATCTGTATCGTAAATTGATCGATGGTAGTTTGTAATAATAGTTCTGTTTCTACTTTTTCAATTGTGAGCAGATGATTTGAAGATATACCTATGAGATACTCATCACCTTCATAAAATAATTCTAGATAATAATCACTTGGAATAACATCGATACTGAAGTTTGTATAACCTAAATTATCTGTTATCAGCTCTGTTACAAACTCACCATTAATGTAAAGTTTGATAATTTTATAAGAAAGAAGTTCGCCTTCACATTGAAGATGAGCACTAATCTCTATGCTATTATCGATAGTTACAACTTCTGTTACCAATTCTGTCTGTTTTTTCTCGATTAATAGTTCTACACTATTAGCTGAAGCTATGTAGAAGTCATTTCCAACGAATTTAAACTCCAAAAGGTACACATCAGGAATAACATCTAAACTTATAGTAAATTCTCCAACTTCATTAGTTTGTAAAATCTGTATTAAACTACCGTTGATATAGAGTTCTATGTCAGTATTAGAAAGGAGCGAACCATTTACAGCTACTAGCGAACCATTGATATGAACGGTGAATTCATCAATTATAGAAGTAATACTCAATTCCGTCACAATCTGCTCTATTGTGAGTTCTATGAATGACAGTGATCCAATGAAGTAGTCATCACTTTCATAAATTAGTTTTAGATTATAGTCTCCTGGAATAACAAGGATGTTGTATTGGCTATAACCTAAGTCATTCGTAATGAGGTCAGTTACTAACTCATCATTGATAAAGATGGAAATTGTCTTGTTAGAGAGTGCTTTTCCTTCATAATAGAGATAGAAACTAATACCTATGGTGTTATCAATAGTTACAACTTCTGTTACTAATTCTGTCTGTTTTTTCTCTATTATCAGTTGTTCATTCTTTGTTGAAGCTATGTAGAAGTCATTCCCAGCAAATTTAAACTCCAAAAGGTACACATCAGGAATAACATCTAAACTTATAGTAAATTCTCCAACTTCATTAGTTTGTAAAATCTGTATTAAACTACCGTTGATATAGAGTTCTATGTCAGTATTAGAAAGGAACGAACCATTTACAGCTACTAGCGAACCATTGACATGAACAGTGAATTCATCAATCATGCAAGAAACAGTTAATTCTGTTATTATCTGTTCCAAAGTTAGGGTAATAAGTGATATTGAGCCAATGAAGTATTCGTCTCCTGGATAAACTAATTCTATGTTATAATCACCCGGATTAAGGGTAATAAGGATTTCAAGTAATCCTAATTCATTTGTCAAGCATTCAATGATCAATTCATTGTTAACATAGACTAAAACAGTTTTATTAGCCAGTTTAACATCATTATAGTCTAGACTGGCTTGAATTTCAATAGTTTGATTAGAAATTGTAAAGACTGACGACAGATTAGTAGGTATTTTTTCAACTATTATTTCATCACTCCAATTTGTAAAAGAATAAACCTCATCTCCACCAAAGAATAATTCGACAATATAAGAATTGGGCACAAGATCTATGATAAAGCTTATTCTACCTTCTTCGTCAGTAGTTTTAGTACTAATTAGCACCCCATTAATATATAATTCTACATTCTTATTTTCTAAAGTGGAACTATTTGAAAGTAAAGTTGTGTTTATTGTAAGGGTAAACTCGTCTAGCAGTAATTCTGTTTCAAATTCTGTTGAGCTGAAACTAATATGAAAGTGTTTGATAGAAGAAGAGGGATTGTAATAATTATTTCCACCAAAACTAATCTCGATTAAATATTCATCAGGTAAAAGCTCAAGATTAAACTGGTACTTACCTTGTGTATCAGTTAATGCAGTATCAACTAATGTATCATTTATCCATAAGCTTATTTCTACTTGTGGAAGTAGAGTTCCAGAAATTGAGCGGAGAGTGCCATTGATAAAAATATCAAATTCATTTATTGTTATGACAGTTGTTATTTCTGTATCTATTTTTAGAATTTCTATGATCTGTTCCTGTATATCTGGTAGATAATAGTCATTTCCTGTGTATTTTACTTCAATGACATAGGAATTTGGCATTAAATCAAAATTAACTGTAGTTTGCCCATTAATGTCTGTGAAAAGAAGTTCAACTAACGTTCCATTAATCCACAATTCTAGTTCTGCATTATTTAACAATGATCCGTTAGCTGCTTCTAAAATAGCAGTGAGGTCTACAGTAAATTCATTTATGCTAGTATTTACATAAAGTGTAGCACTAATTTTATCTAAAGTGAAGTCAAAAGTAATAAAAGTTTCATAATAGATTTCATCACCATTGAAAGCAAATTCTACAGAATGATTCCCTGGATTAAGAATCAATTCAACAGTTATTTTACCAAATTGATCCGTAAATTTCGTTTCTACAAATACGCCATTGAGATAGACATCAATTTGAGCTTCTGCAATAGCTGAACCATTAATATTTGATAAAATAGCTTCTACAGTAGCAGAATTAAGACTTAAAAAGGATCCAGTTGTTATCTCTGTAACTATTTTCTCTATAATTATTTCTTGATTATAAGAGCATTCTAAGAAATACTCATCACCATTAAAAATAACATTAATAGTATAATAATTAGGTAAAAGGTCAATTGAAAAAGTGAAACTACCATTACTGTCAGTTAGCATTGTTTCAACTAATGTATCATTTATCCACAATTCTATTATACTACCTTCCAAAATATCACTTGAAACTGATGAGAGCGACCCATTGATTTCTACACTAAAATTATTGATGAAGATAGTAACTGTTAGTTCTGTGACACTTTTTGCTATATCTACGTGTTCAGTTATTGAATTTTCGATATAATAGTCATTTCCTGCATATTTTAGATCAATAACGTAGAAACTTGGCATTAAATCAAAATTAACTGTAATTTGCCCATTACTGTCAGTGAAAAGCAGTTCTACTAACGTTCCATTAATCCATAATTCTAGTTCTGCATTATTTAATACTGATCCATTAGCTGCTTCTAAGATAGCAGTGAGTTCTACTGTAAATTCACTTATGCTAGTATTTACGTGAAGTAAGGTAGCAATTTTATTTAAAGTGAAATCGACTAAAACTAAACTTTCTTGATATGTCTCATCACCATTGAAAGCAAATTCTACAGAATGATTCCCTGGATTAAGAATCAATT
>CAZEQQ010000363.1:0-3301 GCA_964514425.1 uncultured archaeon | reverse complement strand
CAATCTTTAGGTCAAGACGAACATGGTGGAGTTAATACCTGGTATAATGAAACTTTGCAGAAAGGAAATTATTGGGGGAATTATGAAGGTATAGGCACTTACGCTATTGATGGTAATGCTAATGCAGAAGATCTTTATCCTCTTGCAGAATGCCCATTTGATACACTTGCTCCTTTGATAACAGATGTCTCATTCACTCCAATTGAACCAAAAGCAGATGAGGAAGTTATTGTAACTGCTAAAATTACTGATAATTATTGGGTTAATGAAACTATTGTTTATTTCTGTGTTAACCAAAGTGAAATAGAAACTGTTTCCATGACTAGAGATGGAGTTTTCTTTACCGCTTCTTTAGGTAGCTTTTCTGTTATGGATGAAGTTGTTTTTTACATTGTAGCACGTGATCTTTCATCAAATGAAATGCAAACAGGAGAATATTCTTTCTACATTCCTGATGTTGAACCTCCAACAATTACAAATTACAAGAACTATACTGCTTCCCCTCCTTATGAAGACCAATCACTACACTTTGATGCTAAGGTTACAGATGATGGACAAGTAACAAATGTTAGCCTTGTTTATAGAATAGACAATGGTGAGTGGATATTCATAGAAATGCCCCTCAAAGAATACTCTGAGGATTATTATGAATATATTCTTTCTCCTTTAGATGCTGATACTATTTTTGACTATTACTATTTGGCGTATGATTTAACCGGCAAATACTCTCAAACTGATATAATGACTTTTACTGTTCAATCTCTTGACGACCCAACACCTCCCCCTGATGATGACGACAATGATACAGATGATCCTGATGATGACGACAGTGACGATGGAGTAAAAATTCCTTTCTCCCTATTCAGTTTCTTAGCTATCCCTATTATCGCTGGATTTTTGGTACGTAGAAGAAATAATTACAAAAAATAAGTTAGAAATATCTCATTTTTTCTTTTTCTATTCCTTTTCTATTCTTTTTCTATTTTTCCTATTATTTTCCAAAAAAAGTTTTGAAACTTTTTTCTAATAAACTCATATCTACTTTTGTATTCAAATCTGATATAACTATTATAGGTATTGGAAATTCTTTTCGTAAGGCTTCTATAAGCTCTGCTATTTCTTCTGCAACTGTCGCAGATATAACTATCAAAGAGTATTTTTCTTTTATGACTTTTTCTAACTCACATTTCGCTTCTTCAGCATTATTTACGATCTTTCCTGGTATTCCGATAAGATGAAATCCCCTCACAGTTTCTCTGACTCCAATTACATATGCATTATTAACATCTATATGTTCTATCTTTTCTTTTTCTTCCATAAGTATTCTTTTTGTATTGTTTTTTATTATTTTCCCAAAAACATGGGCAATAAATAAAAATAGGATGGATAATAGCTTAATATAATGAGTGAAGAATCATCTGATTTTCCTTATGTTGAAACAATTAAAGGTACTCTAGTCAAAGCTAAAGGGCTTTCTAGCCATCGTATGGGGGAAATAGTTCTTGTTGGTGAGAATAAACTAGTTGGTGAGATTATAAGAATTGATGCCTCTGAAGCTATCATTCAAGTTTATGAACCCCTCGATGGACTTGTTATGAAAGAACCTGTTTTTCCTACTGGAAAATCCCTTACTGCAGAGCTCGGTCCCGGATTATTAACCAATATTTTTGATGGTATTCAACGTCCACTAAAAGACATTAGGGTATTATGTTCAAACGGATTTATTCCAAAAGGCATTCATGTTAATTCTTTAGACCGTAAAAAGAGATGGCCATTTGTTTTATCGCCAACTATAAGCAAAGGAAAATTATTGAATCCTGGTGATATCATTGGAGAAATTCCTGAAACAGATTCTATCAGATGCAAAATTATGGTTCCTCCTCATGTATCAGGAGAAGTTATAGAAATTAATCTTCATGATGAATATACTATTGATGATTATGTATTGAAACTTTTAACTATCAAAGGCGATGAAGTTAAAATTGGCTTAATGCACGAATGGCCCGTCAGGATACCTCGACCTTGTAAAACCAAATTACCTCTTTCAGAACCTTTGGTAACTGGACAAAGAGTAATTGATATGCTTTTTCCGCTAGCTAAAGGAGGAACTGCTGCCGTTCCTGGCGCGTTTGGAACTGGTAAAACTGTTACTCAGCATGCTCTATCAAAATGGTCAAACGCAGATATTATTGTCTATATCGGTTGTGGAGAAAGAGGAAATGAAATGACTTCAGTTCTCCAAGACTTTCCTAAATTGATTGATCCTTATACAAAAAATAGTCTTCTTGACAAAACAGTTTTGATTGCTAATACTTCTAATATGCCTGTAGCAGCTAGGGAATCTTCTATCTATATGGGTTTAGCAATAGCTGAATTTTATCGTGATCAAGGTTTAAGTGTTCTTCTTACTGCTGATTCTACGAGCCGATGGGCAGAAGCTTTACGAGAAATAGCTGGGCAATTAGAAGATATGCCTGTTGAAGAAGGCTATCCCGCCTACTTAGGTTCACGTTTAGCTAATTTTTATGAACGTGCAGGCAAAGTGCAAGTTTATGGTTCTCCTTCTCGAGAAGGGTCTATAAATATAACCGCTGCTGTATCTCCTCCAGGAGGTGATTTTAGTGAACCTGTTACTACTAACACAAAACGTTTTGTTAAAACATTTTGGGCTTTAGATCCTGCATTAGCTAATAAAAAACATTTCCCATCTATTAATTGGTTAAATAGCTATTCTGGCTATACAAAAGAGATTGAGTATTGGGCACTTGAAACAGGATTGGACGATTGGGGACGATATCGTCAAGAAATACTTATGATTTTGCAAAGAGATGCTGAAATGCAAAATATCGTAGAGTTGATTGGTTCAAAAGCTTTACCCGCTGATGAACAATTGTTACTTTTAGTTGCACAAATAATTAAAGAAGGATTTCTACAACAAAATGCATTTAGTATTATCGATGCTTTTTGTAGCATTGAGAAACAGATGAAAATGATGAAATTAATCTCCAGTTTTTATCAACGTGTTAAATTATTATCTGAACACGGATGTCCTATTCCTTTAATTTCTAATTTAGAGTGTATTCAAAACCTTAAAAGAATGAAAGAAACCATATCCAACGATGATATATCGTCATTTGATGATTTAGAAATAGCGCTTATTACTGAAATAGAGCATTTGGGAGCTAAATATAGTGAAATTGGTGAGTAAATATGAGAAGGGTCGTTATTAGAGGTTTAAAAGAGATCCATGGTTCCCTCGTTGTCATTGAGGAGCTATCTAATATTCAAATGGGCGAATATG
>CAZEQQ010000362.1:0-3302 GCA_964514425.1 uncultured archaeon | reverse complement strand
ATGTGTTAATATTTTTACCTTATATAGGCTTATTTCCGTATGAATTGCTAGAAACTTTTCCTTTTGGACAAACAGTATTTTCAGGTATAATAACCGATGCATTATTAGAAAAATCAATAAATGAAGGTGCAAAATTGCTGAACGATCAGAAATATGAGACTATAGAATTGGAAAATAAAGACAAGCACCTAATGAAGGATCAAGAGAAAAAGATAATAGAATTGTTCAAAGAAAAGGTAACAGAGAAAAAAGATAGTTTATGGATATAAAAACTCTCTTGAACTATTGGAACTGTGCAAAATCAGAGCAAATAGGTTCAGTATGTTGTTTGAATCTGCCATATTTTATCTCTCCCGTAGTATAAATCTTATTTTTAAGAATATTGTAGATAGTAGAACGGGACAACTTATAATGAGAAGAAAGCTGTGAGGGAAGAATATTATGAATAAAATAAGCTTCGAAAATCTCACGAACTATCTGTTTTTTTGTCTCATCAACAACAATCTTTTTGGTTTCTGGGTTAATTCTATAGCCCAAGGGAGGTCGAGTAATAGCTTGACCTGATTTAACTCTACGCTCACGACCTAAACGAGCTTTCTCACGATAACGAGAAAGTTCTTGTTCAGAAAGAGCATCGAAAATACGAGTAAGAAGCTTTTCACGAGTATCTTCTTTACCAAGAAGTGCAACATCTTGAGTACAATCTTGGATAATACATCCTAAACGCTTAAGGGTATAAGTGGCATAACCTAAAAGATCCACATCTCTCGCAATTCTATCACGGGATTGAACCCAAATTTCAGTAATGAGATTGGCTGAACCTTGAAATGTTTTAATTAAAGAAACCATCTGATTAAAACCATCACGTGAAAGAATATCAGAGTCACCAGAAATATTTTCATCAATAATAAAATCAACAATTTCATAACTTATTGTTGGAAATTTTTCTTCTACCTCATGAATTTTAGATATAATGACCTGTTTCTGAGTCTCAATTCCACCAGCTTGGTCACCTGTTGAAACACGTACATAGCCCAAAATCCGACGCTTAGATGTTGACATAATTGATTCCAACTAAATCTTTAATGATAAAAAAATATTATCGTATAAAAGGATATCCGTTTACTATGGTGGTCTGTATAATACGGTAACCTTATTAGAAGATAGGATAATAAGATATCGTAATAAAATTCAAAATTAACTCCTAAAAACCTATAATATCTCCATTTTAATCCTACTTTCTTCTTTAAACGAGAAAAAAACTGATTAAGTTTACAATTCAAACTTTTCTTGATAGTTGTTTTATGTGTTAATGATCTTTTATTAACATAAAAATCTTAATATTTTCCTCATCTTCTGCTCTTACTGTAAAATGTCCCAATTTTAAGTCAAGTTGATTTACTGCTTCTTCAAATCTTGCCAATTCTTTGCTCGCAAATTGACTATTATAGAACTCAATAACGTAGCCATCTTTAGCATTACCAATTGTTATGTACTTTTCGCCTTCTGGTAATCGAAAATATATTTTTGCTAATTCAATAAGTTCATCTAGCGTACTTTTATTGCTCACTGGTCTCACTTAATCCTTACTATTTAACTTACTTTTATTCATGTTATTTTAATTTTTTCAGTGTTAAGAGAGAATTACTATAATTTTTATCTATTGGTCTCATCAGGATACAACAGTCTTCTTTGTGTTTTTTGGTGGTTTTTCTTCTTTTATTTTATCGTGTTCCTTCTTTTTAGTTTTACTTTCTCCTTCTATCATTCCCTCATAAATCATCTTTGAAAATTTCTTATTCATCAATGATTTAAGGATGGGCACCCTATATATGATCTCTACTCCTATTCGAAGTATCGTTGGAATAATTATTCTATCTTTTGGTTTTTCTATTGCTTTTAGGATGTTATCTCGCATTATTTTAACATCTTGTCCTCCAAAGACTTCCTCTTTTATGTTAGCAACCTCACTAAACTCTGTTTTAAATGGTCCAGGAAATATAGTAGTGAGTTTAATATTATACTTCTTCAGTTCTTCTCTTAGTGCTTCATCAAATACGCCTATCGCAGCTTTTGTTGCACAGTATACAGCTAAAGGCGACACAGGTATAAATGCTAAACCGGACGAAATATTGATTATGTGTCCTTTACCTTGTTTTTTCATAATTTCTATTGCCTTTTGTGTTAGTTTCATTACACTTATCAAATTTGTTTGAATCATCTCATCTATTTCTTGTTCATCTTGAATCTCAAATTTAGACGCTTTTCCCAATCCTGCATTGTTAATGAAAACATCTATTGTTCTAAATTCCTTCAGTGTATCATTGAAAATTTTGTCTTGTATATATTTCTCTCTTATATCTCCCACTATTGAAATAACCTTTGCTCCATTCTTCTTTGCTTCTTTCATAGTGGAATAAAGTTTAGCTTTTCTTCTCGCTATTAAAACAAGTTTTACATTGTAATGAGCTAGATTTACAGCTACCTCTTTGCCTATACCTGATGATGCTCCGGTGATCACTATAACTTTATTATCTAAAGCATTCGCTCTTTTTTTCATCTTGTTCAATATTATTATGAAACTATACTATTAAACCCCACAATCAATTTAACTATATGAATGAAAAATCTATCTCTAAAGTTTTTAATACCTCTTCAATGTGCTTTCTTTGTGGTGAATTGACACCTTTTTTATCTACTAATGCCACCTTTGGCTTCTCAATTGTTTTCATAAATGCTTCTTGGACTATCGACTCAGTAAGTGTGTTAATCTGATATTTTGGCGCTATGTGACCTACAGATGCAAATTCCTCTTTTAGTATATACTTCTGAAATTGATATGCATAATGATTCCCTCCAAACCCAACATAACTCTCACCCTTAATGCTACTTTTAATGATTTCTTTTGCGGTCTCTATTATAGCTTCACCTGTAGCTAATGCTGCTTTTTGATCCTTCCAATATTGTTCACTACTTCCTAATTCCATAAAGCAAAGAGGTGTTTTCATATCTGTTGGACCGTGATGTGTTACTTCCAAGTCAACGGTATACTCCCTCAAATCATATTCCTCTCGCTTTTCCTTTAACTTTAGATAACCTACTTTCAACATTTGTGAGGATGTATATGATAGTTGATGAGGATTTCCTGCTAAAGTCGCCTCATTCCAATTTCCTGTAGGATGAATTAATAACGCTGGTTTTCCTGAAGCTGCACGATGTCTACTAGCAATAATGAAATAATCAACTTCAACAATTTCTTCTAAATGATTAGTTTCAACACCATCTTTATTTGAGAAAATGAA
>CAZEQQ010000361.1:0-3308 GCA_964514425.1 uncultured archaeon | reverse complement strand
ATCGGAGGTATGCTTTTGGAATGGATAGAAAATGGATTGAAACTCAGTGATATACGAGCTAACCCTCAATTTGATCCATACAATCTAGTTACTAATGCATTTACTTTCCTCTTCGCACTAGTAAGTTCCAAGGCTCAAACAATGACAGAGAAAAAATTCTTTTTGTGTTGTGTATTAGAAAAAATACTAAAAGATAACGTGATAAAAGAAGCTATAGAATGGAAAGAAAAGAGTATCAAAGCAGCAGCACAAAATCAAGACCCAAATAAAGCAATAAGTGGTCTAAGTGAAGATGAAGTGAAAGAAAAAATTGAAACTATCAAAAAGAAACTAGCTGAAGTGAAAGACGAACAAAAATTAGAAGACGCAAGAAAAACAGAATTAATTGAAAATGCAGAGAAACTGTCTATTGTTGATGTTAATTATGATGATATGAAAGATAAAAAAGATCAATATCTCAAGATTGACAATAACTTAAAATCTCAACTCAATGACTTCCAAAAAGATTTCTTACTATCGATTCAGTTAATCGAAGAGGATACAAAGCTTATCAATGCCTTTGCCAAAATTATTATCCTATTTACAGAAATGATGAAAGTATCCCCTCCTCAAGATATAATGGGAATTGCAACTACTCTCTGGTTAATAAGTTTAACTTCAGGAAATCTACAGTGGTTAGCTGAAGATAAATCAGAAAAGATAGACATTGTAAAAGAATCCAGCAATATAGTTCGTTCAACTATTAGATACACCACATCTATTCCGGGTTTTACTATCAAACAATATGCGATTATTGAAACTACAGCTCCTGCATTTATTCTTCAAGCAACACAAAATATTAGAGAACTACTTTCTCTAAAAATAGCCTCACAAAACAATAAATTAGGACTATACGAAAAAATAATTGCCTCCTTAGAAAAAATATATGCGTAAAGCAATCATATATTGCTTCACTTTTTCCTTCTTTTTTTATTCTTGATTAATTAAACTAGTTTCTTCCTCTTTGTACTCGTCCAATATTGCATTTGTTTGAGCAACTGGTAACATTTTTTTCATGACATTTCGGACTTTGTTAACTTGTTTTTCGTGATTTCTAGTTAGATATATTATCCCTATTAAATATGCAGGACCAGAAACTAATACAGCGATGAGGAGTAGAATCAATACAGCGATAATATAAACCCAAATTGTGCTAATAATAACATTCTGTGGAAAATCTTCTGTTCTGGGAATAATATCAACAAGAAAACCCAATCCGGCTAAAAATCCCGAATATCCTAGGAATCTCCGTAAGAAACCTTTCCGTATTTGTTCTGATATACTAAAAGAATTGCTATCTTTTTGAATGTATTTAAGCCCTGAATCTTCCAATGTCCATAATAGAGGAATTAACCATGCAACAAGAAATGGAGAACCCAGCATGACAATTGCAGATAGAACTGTTATAACTTCAAGTTCTTTAACAAAAAATCGAGTCAAAGATAAAAGTATAAAACCTATTCCTAGACAAGAAGAAAGTAGCTCAAATAATTTTGTTTTAATGAATGTTTTTATTCCTTTAACTTCCAAGGGTTTAATGGAAGCTTCAACATAATAAATACAATCTTCAGACAACTTAATACCAAGAAGAGAGAGAAATATCTTTCTACCAAAACTTTTTAGTTTTCCTTCCTTTCTTACTTTTTGACTATCATCATCAGTTTTTACTGAATTTGATAAAATGTTAAGAGTATCTATGATAATGAAGTTGATCACAAAATTCCCTATCTTTTTCCAAAGAAATATAGCACCAATAACAATAACACCGGAAATCATGAAAACTGGTACATTACTATTTCCGATGATTATAAACCATATAGCATGAAATGCAATAGCAACAAAAAAAACTGAAATCCATTTGAAAAATGAGGGCTTTTTTACAACAAAGTTATAAGAATCATCAGTTGATTCTTTTATAGGAAGTAAGTATGTTAAATGACTGGACATTATAATCATAAAACAACTGTTCCTACTTGATTAAAAATTTATGTGAAAATTGATGAATAAAGAATGGCTAGTTCTTTATTCTATTTTTATCATCTCTGTCTCTATGAACCAAATAGTTTCACTTTTGATGGTTTTAATGAAATCAGCAAAGAGTGTTAGAAGGTCATTAGATACTTCTTTTTTCATAGGACTGTTACATTTAGCTTCGTAAATGTCTACAACTCTATAATTTCCTTCTTTTATGTTGGCTAAAGATGCAGCTTTTCTTATTGCTGTTTGTATATTACCTATCTCGTCAACTAGCCCTAACGCTAAAGCTTGTTCTCCTGACCAAACTCTTCCTTTACAATGAGGTTCGATTTCTTCATAAGTTCTTTTTCTAACTTGAGCAACATGACCAACAAACTGTTCATAAATCTCTTGAAGATGGTCTTCCATGACCTTACGTTGTTTATCAGTGAATGGCCCTTCAGCATTAAACATTCCTGCATTTTCACCTTTTCTAACATAGGCTTTATTTATTCCTTGTTTCTTCAGGGCTACGTCTAGAGCAACTTTGCCCATTATAACACCTATCGAACCTGTCAAGGTTAAGGATTGTGCTATTATGTAATCTGAAGCTGTAGAAATATAATATCCACCTGAAGCTGAAACATCGCTAAAATAGACGACAAGAGGTTTAACTTTTCTTAATTCTTCCATTGCAGATCTCATAGATTCTGAGGCAGAAGCAGATCCTCCACGAGAATTAACATGGAGAACAACAGCTTTTACCCTCTTATTTTTCAATGCTGCTCTAACTTTTCTTACTACGGTCTGGTCTCCAACTTGCTTCTGCATACCAACAGGAGAACGCATAGGTTGATTCTTACTATGTCCGGGAATTATCATTCCTTCAGCACTAATGATAGCTATTTTGTTTTTCTTTGGTCCCTTTTTAGGTAAAGGAATCATCTTTTTGCTTTTGTCAAATACTTCGATTTTAGGTTCTTTTCCTTTCTTTTCTATATTATCTAAGAATTGAATAAGGTTCAATAATTCTTCTTCTCTCACCACTCCGTCAATCAATCCCAATTCTTGAGCTTTTATACCCAAATAGGGAGCATTATCAATAATTTCAACCATATCTTTTTTTGTTTTATTATTGAAAGAAATCATATACTTAACCATAGTGTCGAAATAAGAGTCTATGATAGCTTGACGCTGTTCTCGATCTTCATCGGACATATCATTACGAGAAAATGTATCTCCAGAAGATTTGTAAGGTGAAATAGGAATAGTGTCAGCTTCTAACCCGTATTTTTTGAATATATCTTTAAGAT
>CAZEQQ010000360.1:0-3325 GCA_964514425.1 uncultured archaeon | reverse complement strand
CTTCCTTGAGAGACAAAAGTAACCTCTTCAACTTGAACAGAACATTGTAATACATATTCTGGTTCATGTTCTACACCTCTTTTCTCCACAACAGAATAGATTGGTAGTTCAAGTTTATTCTTTTGACAGAATTCTTGTAATTGATTAACAGGATTATTCTCGCAAACAGTTAAATCCAAAATTTCTTGTAAACCTTCTTCAGAATCAATAAGCTGTAAAATATCTTCAAGTTTAGAACTAAAAAGTGTATAAAATATTTTTGAACTAGCATCTAGACCCTTAGATAAGTAAATTGCGCCAAATATTGATTCTATACAATCTTCAAGATCAGTTTGAGTAACAGTATATCCCGGTTCAGTTAAAATGTGTTTTTCTAATCCTATTGATGAAGCAATCTCTGCTAAACTTTCCGCTTGAACCAAAATAGAACGAATTCTAGAAAGTAATCCAACTTTGCTATCGATTTTTCGATAAAGCCATTCTGACATTAACAAGTCTAAAACAGCATCGCCAACAAACTCTAAATTCTCAAAATTAGCTGCTGTAGGGTCAATAGAACAATAATTAGGGTGAGTGAGAGCTTCTTTTAAGATTTTTTTAGGAATCTTAATAGAATCAATCTTGCCTTTCTCTAGTTCTATCTTCATAATAGTCTCCTACAAATGAAAAATATCATCAACTTATTTAAAAGCACTTATTATCACAAAAAAGGATTCGAAAAATAATTAGAAAAAAGGTGATAAAAATCACAAAAATTTAACCGGTGGAGGAATACTATCAACATATTTTCGGAGTTTATCTGGCCAGTTTTTCTGATCTAATCCTTTTTGAGCCACAAAAGCTGTTATGAAACGCTCAAAACTTCCTCCTCCGCAGCCTGACCATAATTCTTTACCTCCTTCAGTTTTAACAGAAAAGCCTTTAGGATATTTGTCTCCGATAATGGAAATGTTTTGTATTTCTAACCATTCACTTTCTTTTCTGTTTCCTCTATAAGGCATATAAGATTCGAAATCGATGGTACCTACAATCATATCAGAAGCTTCAGTATTTTCTTCATCTTTAGCTGATTGTTGCAACCACCAAGGCATAACTCTGGCTTCTCGAAATTCTAATTCTAACACATCTTCGAAAACTTCTTTAAACTTCTTTCTTGTTTCTATACCTATTTCCTGTGTTTGTTCGGGAGTCCCAATAAACAGTGATTCAATACGGTGTAATTCATCAACACGTTCAAAACCGTAAGCTGAACCTGATTCATATCGATAAGTAGGTCCACTCCAGTCATAGACTTTAATTGGAAGACTGTCTTTAGAAATAGTTTTGCCTTGGAACCACGCCCAACATGGAGGGCACTGAGCATAAGATAAACCACCCATAGGAGCAGAAATTTTTTGGTAAAGTAAATCTTCAGGGATAGTTTTAGTGATAGTGATGTAATCAGCTACCTCTTCAAAAAATTCAGGGTCAGCATTTTTTGGTTGAACAACTAAATAAGGTTCAAATCCTCCTTGATAAATCCCTTCTGCATGTCCTGAACGTAACCAAACAGACCAATCAACGAGTTTGGGAATAAGCATGTTATAATAACCTAAAGGTTTGTAAACATAATCGACCATAACTTGTTTAAGCCCCTCAACAAGAACAGCAATAGAAGGTGTAAAAATCCATTGATTACGATAATTTGTACGATGAATCCATTTTGCATCTTGTAAAAGTTTGGTAGGATTTTCGGTTGTGAAATGTCCTTTTTCCCCAGTATACCAAACAATTTCATGATGTTCCTTCTTAGAACCATGGTATTGTTTAGCTATCTTATCTCCAACTCTTTTGACAATTCGTTCAATTGCACCTTTCTCAACAAAATCCTCACCTATCTCTGGATCTATTTCTATATGAGCAAAACTTTTACCATCCTTCTCAACAAATGAAATAGACTTTGTTAAAGGTAATGTAAACTCTTTTATGGGCTTTTGCTCTAATTCAATATCAATATTGTAACTCTTAAACTTGAACCCTCTAATACCTATTCTATACTTCTTACCTATCGACGTAGATAGACGCTTTCGTAGTTGTAAAACAGCAACATGAGGGGATAAGGAGAGTTCAGATAGTAAAGATAATTCTAATTCTTTATCTTTAGAAGTCCAACTATCAATAGAAAAATTACCTTCTTTTATCTTATTATTGATTTCAGTACTATATTCTGTGAAGAAATTATTCAGATCTTCTTTACTCTCTTGAGGTAAAACACCACTTAATTCAAATGTCAATGTCAAATGTTGCTTCATTTTGGTCAAATAAAGGTAAAACATACTACTTTAAAACTATTCTTTTTACCAGTTTTTCTACGATTAATGTAACTTAATAAGATTTTGGAAACTCAATAGATAAAGTTTATAGATAATGCTATTAGCGAGTGATTAAAGATGGTAAAGTCATTCATTGGAGTTATGTTATGAAATATTTAGAATTGTTGTTTATCTATTTAAGAGGTTTTGTTATGGGGATGGTAGATATGATTCCAGGTGTTTCAGGAGGAACTATTGCGTTTATTACTGGAATATATGAAAGATTAATAGATGGTATAAAAGGTATAGATTTTAAATTTGTACCACTATTTTTTAGAGGAAGATTCAAAGAAGCCTATAAAAATTTCTTAACTATAGACTTCTTTTTGTTCATACCTCTTATGTTAGGAATTGTAACAGGTGTACTTACTTTAGCAAGAGTAATAGAATATCTTTTAGAAACACAAGCTGTTATCACATTCTCTTTCTTCTTTGGTCTAATATTAGCCTCAGCAGTAGTTATTGTAAAAGATTTGCCTAACTTTAATTGGAAAGCACTCCTATCGCTTCTAATTGGATGTATAATAATCATACTTTTTATTGGACTTAATCCATTAGAAGCATCGCATTCTCTGCCTATTATCTTCTTATCAGGATCTATTGCAATTTGTGGAATGGTATTACCAGGGATTTCAGGAGCTTTTATTTTACTTCTACTGGGACAATATGAGTATTTACTTAACTCACTCAATAACTTCATAATTTTAGACATTCTCGCATTTATATTGGGTGGGCTACTTGGTGTACTTTTATTTGCTCGTTTATTGAGTTATTTACTGAAAAAGTATAAAACAGTAACAATTGCATTCTTAATGGGAATGATGTTAGGAGGATTAAGAGTTCCATATGAAAGGATAGCTGAAGGTTATACCTCTATTCTTCCAGTGATAGCTTTTGTACTTATTGGTATGATTCTTGTTTTCTCTTTAGAATTTTTGAGACAAAGAATAGAAAAAAGAGTTAAAACTCAAGCC
>CAZEQQ010000359.1:0-3334 GCA_964514425.1 uncultured archaeon | reverse complement strand
GAAGTAGAAGTAAATAAAGTAGATACAGAAATTATCTTCAACGCTATGGCCACTAATTTCGAGTTAGAAATAAATGGAACATTAAAAACTTTAGAAGGTGCTAAATTAAGCAATTCCGAAGTTGAACTGTGGATAAATGGAGAATTGATAGATACACAAATGACCGATACTGAAGGCAGATATACTTTTACTATATCTATTATTCCTGACATTTACTCTATTGAACTATATTTCGAAGGGGATACCTATTATAACAATTCTACTATGCAGCAAACTATGGTTCTAGAAAAATTAGAAACAGAGATAGTTGGGTCTATAGGAATTGAGGACTTTACTATTGAAATTGATGTAACATTGCAGCTAAATAATGGTACAGTATTGAATAACAAGGATTTAGTTATCATAATTAATGGAAGTATATACACAACATTAGAAACAGACAATGAAGGCAAAATCCAATCATTATTAGAATTAAGCCCAGGTTATTTCTACAATATTGAAATAGTTTATACGGGTAATGATTTCTTTGATCCTGCTACATATCAAGAATCCATAGTTTTGTCAAAAAATGGTACAACTTTTGTTGTTGAAGTTACAGATGATGATGAAGAGTTAGTAATTGTTGCTACTCTTAATTCGGAAGGACAATTATTGGCCAATAAAACAATTTATTTGTATATAAACGAAGTATTAGTCGGTAATTACACTACTGATGAAGAAGGTAGTGTTTTAATCATAGTTCCTCTTCTTGAAGCAAATAGTTACAATATTAGCTTAAAATACAAAGAAGAACCTTACTATGAAGGAACGATATTAACTATATTTTATGAGTTAGAAAAGAAATTGTTGAATATTGACGTTATTTGGCAAAATGCTACCGTTGACACACAGATGGAAGTTGAAGTAGTTTGTTATGATTTAGATGGAACTTTTATCTCTGATCTTGATTTTAAAGTGAGGATAAATGGTGTATTCTTTGCTACTTTAACTACTGATGAAAATGGAAAAGCTGTTTTCTTCTATGATATTGAAGAAGTACAAGACTTGTTATTGGAAATAATTGTTGAAGAGTCCACTGTTTACAGAGATACAGTTAATGAAAATATTATTCAAGTGCAAAAATGTCTTACGGAATTTTACTACAATAGCAACCAATTCAACTATAATAGCACAGAGAACTTGTTTATCCAGTTAGCAACAGTTCATGGCAAATTATTATCCAATACTTCCTTTAAATTTGTATTTAATGGCGTATTTTATGATACTATTGGCGAGATATCTTTTGTTTTAACTAATGTTCCTGTGGGAACTTATGATGTTATAGCCTACTTTGAAGGAAATGAAAATTATGCAGAGACTATTCTAGAATTAAAAATTGTTATTATGAAGAGAGGAATAATTTTAGATGTACAAGCTGAAAACAATACAATTACAATAAGATTGACAGATAGTGCTAATAATTCTATTTCTAATGCATCACTTACTGTGACCTTTTTCAATCAAGAAAATATAGCAATATACGCTAATATTTACACCACTGATAAGGAAGGACTAGTGATAATAAATCTTGATGAATTAGAAACAACTGAAAAAATAGAAGCAATGGAAATTATTTATGATGGTGGAAAAAATACCGAATCAAAACAACTCTATCTCAAATTAGAAGATCCACCTGTTACAACAGAACCAACAGATGAGGAACAAAAAGAAATTGAATCTTTCTTTGATTCTTTCTTTTTCCAAAGTTTAGCATCTATTTTTGGTTTTTCAGCTATGTTAGGAATAAGAAGATCAGGAATATTAACAAAAGCGTTTACTTCAAAATTAAGAAGTAGAGCATAATGAAAGGATAATGTGTAAAAAAATGCAAGAAACCAGAACAATTGCAAAGAAGAAGAGTGAAGAACCTTTGCTGTTCTTTCGTTCTTACTTACTTTCTTTCTTGCTTTCTTTCTTACTTTCTTTCCTTGTTTATAAACAAATTTGATTATAGTATGAGTGTGAGATAATGATTAAAGCTAAAAGTGAGAATATTTTGGAACTTTGTGCCAAATTAGTCAAAGATCGTACTGAACTTCCTTATTTTGCACAAGTTCTAGTAGGTGGTTTCTCGCTAGCTTTATTCTTAAGAGTTTTTGGCTCATCATTCTCTGGCAATCTTTTGTGGGTTGCTATTGTTTTGGCAATAACGCTTAGTTATTTGATATTAGAAGCAAGTAATTTCGCTTTAAAACTTCTATCAAATTGGCATCAAAAGAGGGAAAAAGAGGAAGCAGAAAAAGAAGAAACGCTAATACGTAATGATGATACAAAAAATGTAAAAAGTTCACTCTCACAAAACAGCTCTCAACAATTGACAGTTATTACTTCAGTAAATACTTCTTACAACAATATAAAATTAGAAGATAAAAGTATCATTCTTCCTTATAAATCTGAAAAGGGAACTCTGGTTTTAGTTAATAAGAATAAGAAAGATTGGTTTTTACAACCTTTAATCTCGTTAAAGATATCAGCTTTAGCTACACAGGAAGTTTCTTTATTTTCCTCAATTTCAGATGTTGTTTTACAGAAATTATGTTTAAAGTAAAACATTACAATTGTTGATACTCAAAAATTCGAAGCAATTTTGCTTAAAGGTCAAAATCATAAAACAAAGACCCAAGATGTCAGAAAAACACTTGAAAAATTGGATGAAAGTTTTTTCAAAGAAGCTCTTATCACATTAGGGGCAATGAAGAATCTTACTAACTTAAAATTAGAAAAGATGACCACTCAAGATTTATCTGAATTCTTCCCTTTTTATCCTACAATTATTGATCTAACTCAAACTCTTCCAAATACAAAGCAAGAAGAAAAAGTGGAAGAAAATAAAAAAGAAAACAACAATAGAAAAGTCGAGGAAAAGGAACAAGTGAAAGAAAAAGAAGTACTAACAAGTTCTTTAACTCAAAATGAGAATAAAAAAGAAGATCAAACAAACAGAAAAATTACAGCTGAGGCAAAACAAATTGCAGGTTCTTCCAAAAATGCGACTAATAATGTAAGAATATCAGAGTTAGTCGAAGAAAAGAAAGTTACAGAAAAAAAAGTAATAATTAATAAAAATCCAACTGAAAAATCTAATGAAGTGGAAGAAAAGAATAGCAAAAAACGCCCAGAACAGCCAGAGAAATCAGAAGAATTATCTAATAAACTAAAGCAACTCAAAGAATCAAAACAAATCAAGGAGCCAGCACAGTTAGCACAGTTAGAACAGCCAGCACAGTTAGAACAGCCAGCACAGCCAGAACAGCCAGAACCACTTTCTAAAAAGAAAAAATCTATAGTAAAGCAA
>CAZEQQ010000358.1:1017-3335 GCA_964514425.1 uncultured archaeon | reverse complement strand
AACATTACGGTTTTTTCCGGGTAAACCCACACCCACTCCGGTTATTCCAATGTTTCCAGTATAGAAACCCATGCTTTTTATTTGTTCATATTGCTGTAAAGCAGGACGATACTTTTTCTCGTAAAGTTCATAACTACTGGTTAATAATCCTTTCAAATAGGAAGTATGTTCCTGAAGATAATCTTGGAAATAGTCTTTCTTTGTTAATTCTTCTATCTCTTTATCTTCTAAGAGCAAATGTAGAGGATTGGGCTGAGTATGCTTTTGAGGGTAGGAAAGATTTTCTTCTTTTCCTTCTCTATGTTCAGTTTTTATCGTTTCCACTGTTTTCATAAGAAAACTTTTTTCTTCATCTTTGGGAGAAAGAGTATAAAATGATTTTATACCAGGTTTGCCTTTGAGGATTTCATTGGTAAAAGTATACAGGGCTTTTTTAGGTCCAACTTCAACAAAAGTCCTTGCACCATCTCTATACATATTTTCTAATTCTTGTACCCATAAAACAGAAGAACTAATTTGCTTAACTATCAATTCTTTCATTTTTGTAACTTCAGCAGGATAAACCTTTCCAGTAACATTTGAATAAACTTGGATTGAAGGAAGATTAAAGGTAATACTATCAATAAACTTCTTCAACTCAATTTCAGCATCTTTTACAATTTTAGAATGAAAAGCAGTAGATACAGACAGTTTTTTAGCTTGAATATTTTTCTGTGCAAATAATGTTATAGCATAATCAATCGCGTCATTTTCCCCAGAAATAACAGTTTGTGTAAGAGAATTGTGATTAGCTATGGTCACATAATGTGTGTTTATTTGTTTCAATACTTCTTCTACTTGTTCTATTGTCGCAAAGACAGCAGCCATAGAACCTTGAGTACTTTCACTAGCTTTACTCATAGCTTTTCCTCTAATTATCACAGCTTTCAATCCGTCCTCGAATGACAAGACATCTGCAGCAACTAAAGCTGAAAATTCTCCTAAACTGTGTCCTCCTATCATAGAAGGTTTAATGCCTAATTGTAAGAGTATTCTATACAAAGCAACTTCAACAACAAATAAAGCAGGTTGTGTATATTGTGTGAAAGTTAAACGTTTTACATTTTCATTCTCTGATAGATTAGAATCTCCAAAGAGTATGTTTTTTATGCTGAAATCACCATATTCTTCACATATTTTTTCAGCTTGATCTAATGTTCTTTTTGCTATATCATATTCTGAAGTTAATTGCTTCAACATCCCTAGATATTGACTACCTTGACCAGTAAATAGAAAACAAAGAGAATCATTATTAGATGAGTTCATTGATTTTATATGAGGTGCAAACGAAAGAGCAGTTGATGCACTCACTGTAGGAGTTGATGAATAGTAAAATCCTGGTCTATATTCTTCCATAATTGTATGGTAATTAGTTCCTCCAAAACCAAAAGATGATACACCAGCTCTCCTTATGGTTGATTGAGACCATTTTTGTAGATCAGTGTTAACTACAAGTACAGATTTTTCCCAATCTATTTTTTTGTTAAGTTGTTCAATGTTAATTGAAGGAGGAATAACTTGGTTGTGGAAAGCTAATGCTGTTTTAATTATAGAAGCTATTCCTGCTGCACTTTTTAAATGACCAATTTGACTTTTAATAGACCCTACAAGTATTTTATCAGTAATTTTTCTTTTTCCAAACACCTCATTTAATACTTGTAATTCGATTTGATCACCTACAACTGTTGAAGTGCCGTGAGCTTCTATCAAATTTATATCTTCTACAGAAAGTGAGGAATTCTTTAAAGCAGTAAGAATCGATTGTTTTTGTCCTTCAGGGTTAGGTGCAGTAATACCTTTTCCTTTTCCATCAGAAGATGCACCAACAGCGGGTATAACAGCATAGATACGGTCATTATCAGCTATAGCTTTGTCCAATTTTTTGATAACAATGAACCCTGCTCCTTCACCCATTACAAAACCATCTGCTTTATCATCAAATGGCCTAGAACCAGTACCAGACAGTGCACCAATTTTACAAAACTTAACAAAAGTTGAAATATCCATTGATCGATCTGCACCACCAACTAAAGCGGTATCATAGTCGTCATTGAGTAAACCTTTGATAGCTGTATCTAAAGCAGCGATACTTGATGCACAAGCTGCATCAGTGGTCATTGTTTTACCAGTTAAATTGAAAACATTAGAAATCCTACCTGCAATAACATTAGACAGTTCTCCTGGCATAGTATCTTCAGTGATAGACGGTAAATTACCAAGATAAGTTTTCTCAACTTTAGAAAGCATTGCTTTTTGTTGTTCTACGGATAATATTTGAA
>CAZEQQ010000358.1:0-1007 GCA_964514425.1 uncultured archaeon | reverse complement strand
ATTCTGGAGTATGTTTTATCTCTTCAAATATTTCAACAAGCGAGAATCTTTGGTTATTAATACGTTGAACTTCTCCACCAAGTGAATTACCTACGATAACAGCGATAGGTAATCTTTGTTTCCCATCAATTGGTATTCCGGCATCCAAGAGGGCTTGACGAGATGCCTCCAATGACCATTTTTGTACATCATCCATTTGTTCAGCTATCCTTGGTGGGATACGATATTGTATAGAATTAAAGTTGAAATTACGTACAAAACCTCCAATTTTACTATATGTTTTATCAGGTATTTGAGGATTAGAATCATAGAAATAAGAGGGATTCCATCTATCTTTGGTTATTTCAGAGATACAATACCTTTTAGAGATAATATTATTCCAAAATTCTGAAATATTCATAGCTTCAGGAAAAACACACCCAATACCAACAATGGCAACACGGTTTGCGAATGGAAGTAGTTCTGTTTTGTCTATATCACCAAGTGACTGATCTTTAACTACATTTTCAAGAAACTTTGTTTGTTTCATACTTTCAGTTTGTTGCTTTAGATAAGATTCGCCTTCTTCTACGATATCGTAATGTAAATCAGCTATTTTGTAGATTGTTCGTTTAAGACTTGCAACTTCTCCGGTCATATAGCAGCCTGAACAGTCTTGTTCATCTTCACAAATTTGAAGAAATTGTGTTGTTCCTGTTCCTTCTTTGTGATCATGGTTCCATATTTCAGCACGTGAAGCTATTCTTAAAGCTCCAAGATTGTCCTTTTCATACAGTTCCTTTCTTTCAGTTATAGGAAGACCTTCTTCAATTCGTTTAATTTCATTTTCTGCAGTTTTTTGTATAAATTCAGTAGGAGCAGCACGAATACGTGCATTAACAGTTGTTCCTATAACTTTAGTCGAGTTATTATTCAAGAGAACTTTCTGGTAATGGAGAGATAAAGCCTTAGTTTGGATAATTTCGTGGGTAAAAAGATAAGATGTTCCCATTTGTATTCCTGGAGTA
>CAZEQQ010000357.1:0-3349 GCA_964514425.1 uncultured archaeon | reverse complement strand
ACTGGACCATGTTCTAATAAGTTTTTTAGTATTAAGGTTTTTTATAGATAATCCTCCACATCGAGAAAAACCTAAATTGTGATGATAATTTAACAAATTATTCCAAGCATTAGTTAATAAACGTCTACTATTTGTTTTAATCTCACTCTCGTCAAGAGATGAAATTATTTCCTCAAGATTTTTGATTTTATTGATATAGTCACTAAACATCTGCTGATAATGCTGACAACAGTATATTTGTTGCAATTCTGAATGATTACCATGTGTAAATTCAACATCTCCCGAATATGAATTAGTTAAGTCTAATGATGGCTCGCTTGAATATTTATCTAATATTTGAGATGGTAAAACCATCTTTAAATCTGGAATATCTATCCTTTGTAAATCATTTAAAAAGAGATTCAAATCAAAATCGGGGTTAATTTGTGGGAAGTGTAAGTTATTATAAGTAAAAGAGAAACAAATGTAATAGTTTTCCTTTGGTGAATAGTTAGTAAGATTATTAAAAATATGTTTAATGAAAACCGGAAAGTCACTTCTTTTTAGGACCTGAGCATACCTGTTTCGAAAAATTTCAAGGAAAGAATCAATACTAATTGTAGGAATTCCTATAATGTTTGAATTGTTTATTTTAAACGGAAGGAAAAGTTCAAGCTTAGAGGTAATATCTCCTTGATTTTCCTTTCCTTTCCTTACCACATTCCAATCTATCAAAGAATAGCGAAACTGTTTTTGTACTAAAAAACTAGTGAGGAATTTATTGTCCCAACATCCAAACGGGGGATAAAATCCTGTCAATGGTTGAGCTTGATATAATTCTTTTAATTTAGTATAATGACCATGTAATTGTTTCTCTAAAATATTCTCTTCAAAATTATTGTAAAAAGGAATATAAGGGGAATGTGCAGAAGAGAGAATCTCAGTTTTATTTTCATATGAACGTTTTGAAAGGAATTTTAAAAGATCGTCATCCGCCCATAAAAGACTATTTATACACTCTGCGTTAAGTGAAAAAATACTCAACAATTCTTTATTATATGATAATAGTTCTGTTAATTGTTTATAAGGTATTCTTCGTTCTTGTGTAAGCTTCCCTTTAGGGTAATTCAAATCAAAATGAAGAGAATAATAAATGGTCATTAATAGAGTTTTTGAACAAGTATATTAAAACTTTTACCGTTTTAATTTTTATGCAAAACACTCTCTTCTTATTATTATGACTTCTTATTAGGTAAATGGTGGTTTAAGAAGCGTTAAGAGAAAAATTCACCGTATTTTTATACTTATCTCCTTATAGTGATATAAATGTAGTGTATTACTTACTATAAGACAATATTACTTTCAATTCAAGAAATATGACTTCTAGCGAATTTCTAGGTTTCAGCGGATATTTTTAACTTTATTTAGCTAGATTTATATACTGCCGTGCATATCGTTTTATTAGTCGGTGAATGGTGGTTTTATGGACAGATTGGTTTGCTCAAACTGTGGGTCTGAAGACGTTATTTGTGATTATAAAAGGGGTGAAAGAACTTGTTCTCTCTGTGGGTTAGTAATCTCACAAATTATTGATGAATCTCCTGAATGGAGAGCATTTACAAGTGATGAAAAGTCATCAAGAAGTAGAGCTGGCTCAGTAATATCTCCATTAAAAGCTAATTATGGCTTCTCCTCACAAATAGGTTATGGTGATATTGATATATATGGAAGAAAATTAGATTCAAATACTATTTTAAAAATGCGAAGGTTAAGATGGCTGAACAGGAGAGAAACACGCTCTCATGTTAGAAATCTTCGTGTTGCTCTAAGAGAACTAAAAAGGATGGCTAGTCAAATTGATTTAGGGGATGAAGTAGCTGAAACATCAGCAACAATATATAGAAAAGCATTAAAAGCTGACTTGATAAGAGGAAGGTCAATCGAATCAATGATAGCTGCAGCGATATATATTGCTTCAAGGCAACATAATTCTCCAATAACATTAAAAGATATAGAAAAAGTTGTTAACTCAGATAAAAAAGTTGTAGCACGATGTTTTAGAATATATGTTCAAGAGCTAGGAATAAAAGCTGTTCCTGTTGATCCATCCGTCCTTATATCGAAACTATGTACTGAACTAGACGTCACATCTGCAACACAAAATGTTGCTTTAGCAATTTTAGATGAAACAAAAATGAAACGTCTTGATGTGGGGAAGAACCCCATGAGTATAGCTGCTGCAGCAATTTATATTGCTGGTATTAGAACCGGTGAAAGAAGAACCCAACAACAAGTCGCAGCAGTGGCAAAAACAACTCCTGTAACTTTAAGAAATAGATTCAAGGAAATCGTTGATAATCTAGAATTAGCAAATATAATAATTAAACGCGGAGCTGCATCAGCACCAGTATATATTAGAGATCCATGGAAATATTAGAAAAAGGGTTTATCTAATTTTTCTCAATTCTACTTTTTTATGTAATACACAGATGTTTTCACTGTAATAAATTGTCTTTAAGAACTTTTTAACATTTTAATAATGGTGTTAAGATGATACAATTATTTAGAAAAAAAGAACTTAAAGTAGACCCAATTATCGAAGATACTGAAATTGTAGAAAAAGAAGAACAACCCTCTGGGGTCAAATTTTATAATTTACTTGACTTTGTACAGGCAGAAAAAATTGTAGACGAAGTAAAGAAAGGGAACTTGATATTTTTAAATATAGGGCGAATAACACCTTATCCTGATAGGAAGAAAGACTTTCTTGAATCACTTAAACTATGTTCCGATGATTCAGAAGCAACTTTAAGGATGGTATCAGATGATACAATAATGGTAGCACCATCAAAAATGCCAATTGAAGTAAGAGCATTATCTTCAATGACAGAATAAAAGAAAAAAGAAAAAATTAGGAAAGAAGTTTTCTAATAACCTCTTTTATTTGCGTAAGTAGCTCATCTAAAGCACCAGGGTAACTTCCACCGCCCATAGCCACATCTCCACTTCCCCCACCTTTTCCTCCTGCTAATGTTGCTATCTCGCGGATGATAGAAGATAAGTTAATGGATAACGAAGAACTTTTAGCACCAACAATAGAAATTCTATCTCCTCCAGCTTTAGCGATTAAAACACAAAGACTGTTCTCATTATTCTTTACTGCTTCTGTAGCTTGGACAATTAACTCTTTTTGAGATCCAGAAGTTTCGTGAAGAATAACTTTGATACCATTGATCTCTTCAGTAGTGTTTTTAGGATTAGCAAATTGTATCTCTGCAATTTGTTTACTCATCTTTTCTATGGTTTTCTTCTGGTGCTTCCAATCATCAAAAAACTTGTTAACTGTCTTTGGAAGCATCTTAGGTTCAAC
>CAZEQQ010000356.1:0-3352 GCA_964514425.1 uncultured archaeon | reverse complement strand
GAAACTAATTTCAATGACGATTCCAATTATAAGACAAGTAAGTATCAACTTTGACCAAGTTTGATTTGCATTAAAACCAATTGATTTAAATTTAGAGGCGCGATTTTTACCCCAGGATAAATAGGTAATTACAATAAGAAAAGATACTAAAACACCAATTGGTGGAATAAATAAAACAAGAAGTAAGGCCAAAACAGTGATAATTAATTCAACTTTAGTTTCCATAATATTCTCATAAATTTTTTATTTAATGCACTTATGTATAACGACATTGTGCATAAGCCGCAGCCCAGAACAAGACTGCCGAATAGAAGCACAAACCTTTAATTATTTATCATATTTTGTTTAGTAGAACAAAGCCGAACAAGTTAACCGACACGAAACGACTAATTTGAAAATTATACAAATGCCGAATGCGATAACGCTGTCGGCTTGATGCACTTGTTATATGCATTTTTTATAAACCAAATTTTATTGATGCTGTTAATGGAAAATAAGATAGACCACCAAAACTACTAATCAATTTCCCATCTATCACTAATTGAATATTATTAATAATCCCAAATTCTAATCCTAAACCTGCATTGAATTGAGCAACATTATAATTTTTATCTGTATTTGAATATAAACTTGTTGTTCTATTAGGGTTACCATCCATCCAATTGGTGATTTCCACCTTACCTTGGTTAATAAGTAATAAACCAGTTCCAACTCCCAGATAAGGTTTTATTCTTGTGTTATTCATATATAATCTACTTCCTACTGAAAGTTCAATCACAGAACTATTTCCACCACTTATACTGTATCTGTAATCTACTACCGCAGGAACAACAAGATTTACAAGTTTTGAATTAAAGTAATGTTGCTGAAATGAAGAAGAAAAAAACAAAGTAATTTTAGCTGTTATTTTATAATCAGATGAAAAATTAATTATATATCCATTCTCCCAATAAAGTAATTTAGTTTTATCTAAGGCAGAAGAAACATAACCGCCGCCCAATGAAAGACTGAAACTATTTTGAGCTGATAAATTTCCAATTAGGAAAAATGAGAGAAAAAATATTATTAAAATTATTCTTTTCATTTTATCATCTCCATTAAGCATATAACGGCGTTGCGCCTAACCCGCCGCCAAGAACAATAGCGACAAACTAAAATACATTGTATTCCAATTTTTTCACTTGCCTTCCATTCGACACCTAAGATTCCACGCAAACCTGCTCTAGTTGATGTTATATTTGTTTCAGTAGTATTGTTAGTACTATCATTAATACTCGTATAATTATTATTGTGTATTTTCCCATAGGAAAGAATCAAACCAGAGCCACTGAACGCACTAATATCTTCGTGAATAGTTAATGTCCATAAGTAATCTGACCCAACACCTAATGTATAACTTGATGTTTCTATTTCTTGCGAGTGACCTGTCCCATCTGTTGTTGCGTCCTGATTTAATGTTGAAATTTTTGGGGATAAAAACAATCTCAATTGATTTGAATTATCGAAGATATACTTTGCTGCTATATCCATATTGAAACTGCTTAAAGTGAAATTATCTTTGATTCCAAATGAAAGTGCGTATTTGGGAACAAACGAACTATCCTGTAAAAAAGTATGTGAATAAAATGTTAAAATTATTAAAACAACAAATAAATATTTCATAAATACTCCTCTGATTTGCAGGCTAACATAAGATCAGGTGTACTAATGAAAAAAGTGAAGGTTGCTCTTCATGACTACCTAATCTTTGTTGCATGTTAACTGTTATTTGTTTACTATTATTGAATTTAATCATCTATTCTCCTTGTTTATTATCTTGTATATGTTGCTCATATTGGCAACCTAAACTAAAAATCAGCAGGACTTCTTACACTCTTACCACCTTGATTAATCACATGAGTATAAATCATAGTAGTCTCCACATTTTTATGACCTAATAATTCTTGTATTGTTCGTATATCATAACCTGATTCAAGAAGATGAGTTGCAAAAGAATGCCTGAAAGTATGACAGCTTGCATGTTTAGTTATGCCAGCATCTCTAATTGCCTGTTTAACAGCTTTTTGAATAACAGTATCATACAAATGATGTCTTCTTTCTACTCCAGATCTTGGATCGGTTGAAATCTTTGTAGCAGGAAAAACATATTGCCAATTCCATTCATATTTTGCATTGGGATATTTTTTCTCAATAGCATAAGGTAAATATACCGATCCAAACCCATTATTCAGATCTTTTTCATGGATTACTTTTACTTTAATCAAATGATCCTTTCATGGCTGAACAATTTTCTGAGGCAACAATGTAGAATGATCGTTTTTTCCTTTTTAATCTCTTCGCTTATTTGATGATATCCAAAATCAAAATCTTTGACTCTTAGCTCCAAGCTTTCGGAAAGTCTCAAGCCGGAACCATATAAAAGCATTCCAACCAGCCAATGTGTACCTTTTAACTTGTTTAAAACTTCAATGGCTTCATTTTTTGTGAAAACAACGGGTAGTTTCTTCGGTCTTTTTGACCAATATATTGAAATTGTATTATCCAATTCTTTATTCAATACATTTTTATACAAAAATACAATTGAGCATAAAGCCTGATTTTGAGTTGATGCAGATACTTTTTCATTTTTAGCAAGATGAGTAATGAACCCACTTATTTCTTTCTCTCCCATTTCAGTAGGATGCTTTTTATTATGAAAAAATATAAACCTTTTTATACAATTAATGTAAGATTCTTCGGTTCTTAAGCTATAATGCTTAACCCGAATAATTTGTCTTACTTGGTCTAATAATCGAGGTTTATTCTCTGTCATATTATTTTATTTTTTTTGCTTCTCCAAAATCTTACCGATAACGGTCACATGTATGAAACGTTGGGGATTGCGGGCTTCGTCACTGTCTGCCGACAGAAAAGCTGATGCGGGGCAGAATGCTTCAAATTCCTAAATCTCCCGCCATTGGCTATATTGCGTGTTGTAGGCTGGACGTTTTTCAATTCAATCCAGTCAAATTTAATTGTTTTATTCTTCTCTCTCGATTCTTTTGATAATCAGCAATCTCAGAATAAAGTGTATCTGTCCTTGAAAAAATCAAATGTGTCAATGCACAAGCCATTTTATAATCGTCAATTAATTCAACAGTACACATTATCCCAGAAATATCTCCGCTATTATGAACACTCGTAATTGTCAACTCTGTCTTTAAGGTAATTGGGTGTCCTTTTTTACGAAAAATTTGTACCAACTCCCTTATCGGAAATGCTCTTATAGGAAGATTCTCATTAATCTTTGTTGTCAAATCTTTATATTGCTCTTATATATCCATATTGTATCTGTTTACCAAAGGTCAAATTT
>CAZEQQ010000355.1:3130-3359 GCA_964514425.1 uncultured archaeon | reverse complement strand
TACCTGTTCTAAAAAGAATAATGCTTTTTCTTCTGCTTCTAGTTTACTTATTCCCCTAAGAAGCAAAGGAACCATAACATTTTCTTTAGCCGTTAAATAAGGAATCAAGGCAAAATTCTGAAATACAATTGCACTGTTATAACGTCTTATGTCAATTATTTCACTTTTTGTCAATTTAGATAGCGAGTAGTTTACGATTCTTACTTCTCCTCGTGTAATTGATTCGAGT
>CAZEQQ010000355.1:0-3120 GCA_964514425.1 uncultured archaeon | reverse complement strand
AAAGAATATTTAACAAAGTAGACTTCCCACTACCACTTGGACCCATTATTGCAATAAATTCCCCTTCTTTCACTTCTAAATTTACACCCTTTAAAACTGGAACAATATCCCCTCCAGGAAGGATATAATCTTTAATCAAATCCATTGTTAGTACAATGATAGGTTTTGAGCTCATTAACGGAGAAAAAGCTTGCTCCTAAATAAAGCTAATCTTTCAAGAAATTAGAAAGAAAAAAACATAAAAGCGCTTTAAAATAGAGAAAATGAAAATTTCAACTAGTTTCAATTATTTGTTACTTTCATGCTTTTTTAAAATATATGAATTTTTTTACTCAATCAATTAATTACAAGTAAAGTTTTTAATTATGGTCTTTTTTCTAGTATTATGAATTCAGAGGACAATAGTCTAACTGAACAACATGAACCTTTATGGTCCATAATAATAAGCAAAATTCAGCCTTATCTTACAAAAGTAGATGTTATAAATTTAGATACTGAAAGGTATAACAATTTAATTAAAAGACTTTTAGAGATCAAAGATTTGACAGAAAGTGAGTATGTTTATGCTAAAACTAATAAGGATATTATACTGATAAGATTGGGTCTTTTACATAATATTCCAGAAATGGATAGACAGTTGTTAGAAATCTCATTAAAGCAACTATCAACGAGATTAGCTGAATACTATTATAAAAAAGGGTTAGTTGATAACGCAGAACAAGCACAGAGCAAGGTCTTATCATTAATATCAAAAAGCTCATCTATTATGAGTTTAAATCCTATGGAAGAAATAATAAAACTTAGAAGTAAAATGAAGAATTATTCAGAAATAAACTCAAGTAACATGAGAGAAATCAATGCCTATCTGATTGAATTGAGAGATAAGATGATGGATATAGGTGCACCAGGACAAATACTTCATGAGATTAATACGTTTAGTAGAAGAATGAAGACAACTCAAAATCTGCCAACTAAAGAAGAAATAATAGAGTCAACACTTTCTTGGCAAGCAAAACTTAAAGGTGATTAAATGAAAGAAGAGCAAGAAAACCAAAGACAAAATACAACTGAATCAGAGAAAACAACAATAGCTGAAATACCAAAAATTGGCCATATTGTTGGAGAAGAGGGAAAAGAAATAGATATACCTGATACGCCTGAAAGGCCAAAAGAAGAAGAGGAAAATGACAAAAAGCCTTCAGAACTTGAAAAAATAAAAGATTCTATCCAAAAAAGTCTTAATCTTAAACTAATCAGACCTGAAATTGAACACTGGATATTAGAAAGATTAAAAGATGGTCCAACAATCATTATAGGTGAAAAAGTAGGGAAAACAGCAGAATTGTTTATAGAAAAAGTAAATGATTTAAAAGCATATGATACCTCTGACACTTTTGTTTCACCAAATGTTGAAGTGAATAATAGACAAAATCTAGACAAATTCAAACTAACAAGATTTAGAATAGAGAATATAAATGAAATTGAAGGCAATTATACAAACATTATTCTGTTCTTTGGACTTAAGAAACAAATAAGAGCAAAAAGGATAGAGATACTAAAATCATGCAAATCTAAACTGAATCGTGACGGACAGATTATTCTTGCTGATGAGTTCTTTCCTAAAAACATTCTCTATCTTCTACCTGCATATTTACTATACTGTTTAAATTATCTTAAGGCTAAAATACAAAATATTAATCATTACCATCCAATATTGAGAATAGAAAAAACAGCTAAAAAGCTGGAACTGAAATTTTATGATACAACCTATTTTGCAGGTGGTAGAGTGAGAATTTATATATTCTCTAAACGATGGGGAGCTTTAGTAAAATAAATTAATTCCAACTTTTTTATTCCTTTTAATATTCCAAAGTTATTTATCTCTTATTTTGGATATTTTAAAGCATTTTTTTTCATTTTTTTGGGAATAGCAGAGTCTAGATTTATCCCCATCTCATGAGCTAAAACAAATAGATAAATCGCAACATCTGCAAATTCATCTTCAAGTTCAGTCTTCATATTTTCCTTATTTGTAAGTAATTCTTCATCTGTCTCCCATTGGAGAAGTTCAAATAATTCTCCAATTTCAACAATAAGAGATAAAGCTAAATTCTTAGGTGTATGAAAAGGTTGCCACTTTCTTTGATCACGAAACTCAATCAAATTTTTAGTAATCTCTTTAATAGACGTCATAAAAAAAGGGGAAAAAAACTATTAAAATAGTTTTCTTATGCTTTAGTTATCCACCCACGTTTGTCTTCTACTTTACCTGTTTGTATTCCTACAAGTTCATCATAGAAGCGTTGGGTTATAGGACCAACTTTAAAATCATTGATTACATAGGCTTTCTCATTATAGAACAACTCTCCAACAGGAGTAATAGCTGCAGCTGTTCCAACACCAAAACATTCTGTGCATTTACCAGACTCAATGTCTTTTACCAATTCATCAATGTGTATAAGCTCTTCTTTGACAGTATAACCCGAGTCATTTGCTAAAGTAAGGATAGAAGCACGCGTGATACCTTTAAGTATAGTACCTCTTAGTGGGGGCGTTACGATCTCATTGTCTATAACAAAGACGATATTCATTGCTCCTACTTCTTCAACATATTTGCGTTTTTCTGCATCCAGCCATAAAACTTGGCTATATCCTTTAGATTGGGCGACTCTAGTTTCATAGAGAGTAGCTGCATAGTTTCCACCAGTTTTGGCTTCACCCATACCACCAATACATGTGCGAACATGCTCTTCTGCAACAAAGATTTTTGTAGGATTAAAACCAGAAGCAAAGTAGGGTCCAACTGGAGAGAGAATGATATAGAAATAATATTCAGCACTAGGATTAACACCTAAAGTACGCCCAGTTGCAATCATCGTTGGTCGAATATAAAGAGCTGTGCCTGGAGATTTAGGTATCCAATCTTTATCCATACGAATAAGCCTTTTTAATCCTTCAACAAATAGCTCTTCATCCACTGTTGGCATACACATTCGTTCTGCTGAAAGATTAAAGCGCTTGGCATTTTCATAGGGTCTAAAAAGATTAACAGAGCCATCTTCTTGAGGAAAAGCTTTCATTCCTTCAAATATCTCTTGGGCATAATGTAAAACAAGACAA
>CAZEQQ010000354.1:0-3369 GCA_964514425.1 uncultured archaeon | reverse complement strand
ATAAAAAAGCCAACACTTTTAATAAAACAACACCAAGTCATAGAAAATATAAAGAAAATGAAAAAGAAGGCAGATAACAATAATATTTTGTTAAGACCTCATTTTAAGACCCATCAATCTGTCACAGTTGGAGAATGGATGAAGCATGAGGGTATTAAACATATTACCGTTTCTTCAGTAACTATGGCACAATGTTTTGCTAATTATGGTTGGGACGATATAACAATAGCTTTTCCTATTAACGTAAGAGAGATAGAAGAGATTAACATCCTAGCAAAAAAAGTTAGACTTAATCTATTAATGGAAGATGAGACTATTTTCGAAATATTAGAAACTGAACTTCATACTGACGTTAATGTTTGGATAAAAATCGATGTGGGTGCAAATAGAACAGGTATTCTATGGGACAATATCGAGGGGATCTTAACTTTGGCAAAAAAGATCATCAATTCAAAGAGGCTGAAATTGAGGGGAATTCTTTCTCATGCAGGTCAAAGTTATTATGTAAAAGGAAAAGATAAGTTAGAAAAAATTCACATCGAAACTTTACAAAGAATGAAAAAAATTAAAGCCAAAATAAAAGAGACATTAAACGTAGATTTAGCTATCTCAATTGGGGATACACCAACTTTAAGTACTACTGAGATAATAGAAGGCGTTAATGAAATTCGCCCAGGTAATTTTGTTTATTATGACATTGCACAACTTACTATTGGTTCGTGTAAGGAAGAAGATATTGCATTAGCTGTAGCATGTCCAATTGTTGCAAAGCACACAGAAAGAGGAGAGATAGTTATCTATGGAGGAGCCATTCATTTATCAAAAGACTACATTGAAATTGAAGAAGGGGTTAAATCTTATGGTAGAGTTTGTTATTATCAGCAAGACCAAGGGTGGAGTAAATCAATTGTAAAATCTTTTGTAAAATCACTAAGTCAAGAACACGGAATTGTCAAGGTGTCACAAGAGGTTATGGAAAACGTTTCTATAGGTGATTTATTAGTTATTTTGCCTATCCATGCATGTTTGGTAGTAAGTTTAGCAAATATTTCTTACACAACGAATTTAGAAAAAGTTATACATTGTAAAGAGGTTTAATTCATGGTAGATACGAATTAAGGCATCTATGACGCACAGAGTCTCATATGGCCTCTTCTTTTTTTATCGCTTGTGTTAAATATAAACGCTTTTATACGATTTTAGTTAAATAATATTAGTAATAGTCTAGGGTGTCGACAAATTGTCTAATGAAAAATCCAAGCCAGATAGGGACGATCCTGCATACTTGATAAATTACACACACCATTTAGAACGACAAGCTCGTCAGTTAGAAACAGAGAAACAGATGGTGGAAAGCGAGAGATTACGTCTTCAAAGAGAGGTTAATAACTTAAAACTTGAAAATGAAAGACTTAGAACGCCTCCCTTATTTATGGGATATATTGTAGAAACCTTAGATGCTAGAACAGCTGTTGTAAGAAGCACTACAGGACCAAATTTGATTGTTACTATCTCTCAACAAGTCGACATCAACGAACTCAAGCCCGAAACTAGAGTAGCACTAAATCAGAGAACATTTTCTATTGTTAAAGCTCTACCACCAAGTCATGATGCATCTATTCAAAAGATGGAATTACTTGAACGTCCTACAGAAAATTACAAAGATATTGGGGGATTAGAGAAACAAATTCAAGAGATTATAGAAACTGTTGAATTGCCTTTAGTTCGTCCAGAAATATTCGAAAAGATAGGCATTGAACCTCCAAGAGGAGTTCTTCTACATGGTGCGCCAGGCACTGGAAAGACATTAATAGCGAAAGCTGTGGCCCATGAAACTCAAGCTGCATTTATACGCCTTATTGGAAGCGAACTGGTCCAGAAATTCATAGGAGAAGGGGCACGTTTAGTAAGAGAAATATTTGAATTTGCACGTAAAAATGCGCCTAGTATACTTTTTATTGATGAATTAGATGCAATAGGAAGTAGGAGACTTGATTTAGCAACTAGTGGAGATAGAGAGGTACAAAGAACTTTAATGCAAATCCTATCCGAGTTAGATGGGTTTAATCCTAGAGGTGATGTTAAAGTCATTGCAGCAACAAATAGGATAGACATATTAGACCCCGCACTACTTCGTCCTGGGCGATTTGATAGGATAATAGAAATCCCGATACCTAATGCAGATAGTAGAAGAGACATTTTTAATATTCACATAAATAGAATGAACATTAAAGAGGAAGTAAATATTCAAATGCTCGTTCAAATGACCGAAGGAGCTAGTGGAGCAGATATCAAAAACATTTGCACAGAAGCGGGAATGTTTGCCATTAGATCAGAAAGAGATTATGTTCTTCCAGAAGATTTCTCATCAGCAATTAAAAAGATATTTGGCGAAAAGGAACGTTTAGTTGCAAATACTACAGGTTTTATTTAAAGAATAATTTTTTACAATTTCTTTCTTTTTGTATTTTCTATTAATTGTTTCTGCTTATGGAAGTTTTTTACAATAAGAGTATCTTCTCCGAACTTCCTTACCAATTTTTCACAAGCTTCATTAAAAGAAACTATTTCAGCCCCATTTACAAGTTTATCAGCATGTGACACAATAATTTCAATTATTGTTTTAGGGAAATAATCATCTAGCGGAAGTCCAAATTTCTTTGCTTCATCAACTGTTAAACCCGTTCCAATATGTGTTTTTACTATTTGAACAATTCGAGGGTCAATATTTTCTTTTTGTAAAATTTTTACACCTTCAATCCCATGTAACAAACAGTGTGTTACAGCTCTACCGATGTCATGTAGTATGGCACCTGCAATTAACTATTCTTTCTCATCTTCATTGTAGTTTTCATTATTTTCAAAAATTTCTAATGCTACTTGAGAAACAACTAAACAATGTTCAATTACACTTTTTGGGGTATCATATTTCTTTAATAAACTTAAACATTCTTCCTTTGAAGGGATAAAAGGCTTATTTTGGTTAGTCGATCGATCCATGTGAGACTTGATTTTCTCAATTTAAAACTATTTACTTCAATTCCTCTAAAAAGAAAATATTTTTAAAATAGAAGGCTTCTTCTGGAATGAGAGATATGCCACAAGAGATAACTTCAAAAGAAAAAATGGAAGAAATAATTGGATTAACAATCTCACAAAATGGAGAATGTAGAACCATTAGAGCCAAAGATCACATAAAAATTAAATTTAGAACAAAAAGCACTTTATACACGATGAAATTGCCGCTCAAGGAGGCAGAAGCATTAATTAAAGACCTTTCTTCTAAATTAACAGTTGTATCACTTTAAGTGATATTTCTCCTTTTTTACTTATTTTTTCTCCTTTTTTACTTATTTTTTCTCCTTTTTT
>CAZEQQ010000353.1:0-3372 GCA_964514425.1 uncultured archaeon | reverse complement strand
GTTTCATCTTCAAAGAAGTGTATAGATTTTCCATATTGCGCTTGTTGTTCTGGTGTTAATTGAATGTCATATTGAGGCCCATAATGCACATGATATGTTACTGTGTGTTGAAATGAAAAAGGAACTCCACTTTTTATCTGAACAATGTCAATGCTGAAAATGTGTTCATTTTCAGTTAGAGCAGTAGATGCAAGATTTGCATTGATACTGTAATTCCCCGAACCTAGATTAACTACATTGGTCTGAACTTCATCATCATTAAACCTTTTATATGTAATTGATGTTGAAGACACTCCACTGGTATCAACTTTGATATATGCTGTATAGTAGACAATATCATTGATAACTTGATAGTATTCTGCAGCATTAGTTGGTGCTATATTTGAGTATTCAGGCACATTAGGCGGGTTAGGTATGTCAATCGCACTTACTGAATTGAATCCAGCAATAGCTAAAAGAGTTATAATTATACATGTTATAGTATATTTCTTTATGTTACTGTTTGAAAATATTTACTGTCCTCCGTTAGTATAATTCAATATAAACTGCTATTATAAAAATGTATACTAATGTAATGAAAAGCAACAATAAACTTACACAAGTAGTAACAATTTATTTTAACTTAGAACAGCCAAATTATGTGCATATATTTTAATAATTGTCCATTTTAGTTTAATATGATATATATACATTCTATGTGTGGTAGTAAGGCGGTAGTAAGGCATTAATCGATTTATTAGAGCGTGTTTTAGCATTGTATGCATTAAACTATTTAAATGGTTATAAAATGTCATTTAACACCTGCTATGATGGTTAATAGGGTGTCTTAAGTAAGGAGAAACATTTCTATTCATAAAATCTGTCCCAAGTAGATTAAGTTTTTCTTTCACGATTTAGTTGCGTTATTGTGGTTTTTCTGGGAGTTAGTAATTATGATTAAGCTGATGATTTTTAGTCATTAATTAAAGAAGAACTCTCTCTATTTCACCATTACATCGTTTTCCAAAATTTTTCATAAAAATCAAATAGATAGTTTTAAAAACTATTTCTTACTTTTTTGTGTGTGTTTCCTTTAAGAATGACTTATCACTATTTTAAAGGGCTGAAAAAAGAGATAATGGTTAGTTTATTCACTATAGTTTTTGTTTTCATTTACATTCAAGGGTTGATTTGCTTAAGTTTAGTAAATGAACATAACTATATTCAAAATTCTTTAGAAAAAACAACTGATTTTAGCATTTCTTTTGATGCCTTTCGTACAGACTTGGATGCATTTCAGCGTTTAACTTGTTTGCATGCAAATTTTTCTGATTTATTAAGTTCTGAACGATATGTAGAATTAGTTGGTTTGATTGGTGCTTTTTCCTATTCTTTTATTTCTGAAGAAACACGATTTTATTATCTTTCTTCTTCTCTTCTTCTTTCGGTTTTAGGTGTAGACTTAAACACTACTGAGATTATAGTGACAACAAGTTTTTCATCTTACTATAATTTATCTATAAACTCACTATTCTCTTATGATAATGTAACCTATATTGTTAAAGATATCTTATCAGTTAGTGCTCAAATTTCCTTTTTTGAGGTTCTTAGTGATGTTGTTGGAAAATCTTTTCATGAATTCGCTCTTTTTCCACAATCCTCTTTAAATTTATCCTCACTCGAAAACTTTTTTTCTCTTCATTCTGTCATCCGATATGATCGTTCTCTACTTTCAAATTTGCAATTTAATTCTCTTTTGTCCAAAATTTCTTCTTTTGATTCTACCACGATTCATCTTTTATCCTTTTTTGAGGAACAATTTATTACTCTTAGGTATAATACCGTTCTTTACAAGTCCGTTTTTAATATAAGCTATTTTTTACTCCTTGATAACATTCTATTTCTTTGTGTTACACTTCCCATTTTGCTCTCTCTTTTCTACTTTAATTCTATTTTCAACTCTCGTCTCAAACAAATTCTCCGTTTTGAATCTTTAAAGTTATGGATTAAAGGATTCTCCAAGAAAAAGACCTTTTTTGGTTTCTTTTCACTTTTTCTCCCCTTCTACTTCTTTCTTTTTCTTCTTACACAGTTAGTTAATTTTGTTTTGATTCTTTCATTTGGGGCGAGTATAAGTATTTTCTATACTAGTGCGATGGCTTTGACTTTAGCTTTCCTTTTCTATACTCTTCTCCAAATCCGTCTAATTTATAGTGTTACCCTTCCAAAACAAGAGTTTTATTCTCTTCAGTCTACTTCTAGCGATGAGCTTAACAAATTTGTTAAGTCTCTTGATCCTTCTGATACTCCCCATCCTAAACGTAAACTTCTAATATTCTCCTTTTTTGTCTCCTTTATTACAAGTTCTCTTCTGCTTTTGCCTCTATTAAGTATTTATTCTTCCATAATCTTCCATTTCAATCTCTACTCTCACTTCGAAGATTTGTACTTCAAGTTTATTTTTTTGTTCAATAAGAATGTTTTCGAATACTCGTATATTCGAAATGAATCTCTTATTTTTCTTTTTGGAACAACTATTACCTTTTTTGTTATCTTCTCCTTCATTTTTTGGTATAACTTTTTCCCTATCCTTCAGTCTTATTTAAGAAAACATCAGTTTAGGCGTGCAAAAGATACAGTTAATCTAACTATTCAGAAAAAGTTCTTTAAAATTTCTTTAAGCAAAGAGCACAATCTTAAGAAAATCTTCGTTCTGTTATTCTTATCTTTTTTCTTAAGCCTTCCTCTAATTTATACCTCTCTGACTAATACACAGAGTTCTTCGTATTATCTCGATGTTGGAGATATTGTTATATATCCTGAAAGAACTACATTTGATAGCATCACTTTAGAAAGTTTTTTACATTCTCCCGCCGTTAGAGCTTTTTTGCCTGTTTATTTTGCTCATGGAGCTGTTATTTCTGATATTAATCATCCGGAGTATTTCTACGTTCTTGATCCTTCTCGACTTCTTGAATACAATAAAGAAATTAGATCTAGTGTGTTAATTCGAAAAAGTTTCTCTTCCTCTGTTGGAGCTATGATTGATGACCCTACTAAAATTATTTTAGATTTTCGTAGTTTTAATTATTATCTCCATTACTTCGACCAAGAATTGAGTGTGAGAGGGATAGTTGGTGGCAGAGGTTTTCAACTTAATGCAACTATACAAGATGCGGCGTCATACAATTTGTTTGAACCTAAATCTATGGCATATTCAAAATACGGAATCAGTATAAAAAATTTCATTTCTACTCATGCACTAGAAGTTCCTCTGAACATGTCACAAGCAAAATTTGTATTTATCAGTTTAAACGAAGGGTATGATACAAAAGAGTTCATAAGACTCCTTAATTCTGTTACAGGGATACCTATCAACGCCCTGGAATTCAA
>CAZEQQ010000352.1:0-3387 GCA_964514425.1 uncultured archaeon | reverse complement strand
CTAATGTGCTACCACAACCTGCACAGGCAAAATGACCTTTTAATAATGCTTCTTTTGGATTATTCATTAAATCTTTTACTGTTGTCATTTTTTTCACCTATTGTCCTTTTAATATTTTCTTTGCTTCGTCCATTATACGGGTGAAAGGTATATCCTCTCCACCTAGACCCATAACTCTACCTACGACAGGTGTGTCTACTTTATTTCTCTTTAGAGCAGATTCAACTTCAATCAAGTTTATACCTTCATTACCAAAACTTACTGCTCGATCAAGCACCAAAAGTTTATGATTCTTCTTTGCTACTTCTACAATGTCTTCTACTGGGAAGGGTCGATAAGTTCTGATTCTTAGTGCATTAACACTTAATCCTTCTTCTTTTAATCTGTCAATTGCTTCTTCTGTTTCATCACCTGTTGTTCCAATCGAAACAATTGTTAAATCAGCTTCTTCATCACCATAATGTTCTACAAGACCATTACCATAAGTTCTTCCGAAACGTTCACCAAATTCTTTATTGATTTTTTTAATTTTGGTTTTTGCACGTTCCATGGCTTCCATCAAATCTTTTCTGTCAGCATTGAATTTATCAGGAAGTACTAAGGAACCATATGCCCATGGTTTTTCAGTGTCAACTCTAATAACTGGATCAGAGTATTCACCAACATAATCATCTGCTTCTTCTTGAGTAATCAATTCTACTTTAGCAGCTGTGTGGCTAAGAATAAAACCATCTAAACAAGGCATAACAGGAAGAGCAATATCTTTGCTTTCTCCTAACTTAAATGCTTGTAGTGTTGTATCAAATAATTCTTGATTGTTTTTTGTATAAATTTGGATCCACCCTGCATCACGGAAAGCCATTGTATCTTGATGATCTACCCAAATTGTCCAACCAGGAGATAATGCTCTATTTACCACAGGCATTATTACAGGAAGACGTCCATATCCACACCAAAAGACCCATTCACCCATGTAAAGTAACCCATGAGCGGATGTAGCGGTATAAGTTCTTACACCAGTCCATGCTGCACCTGCACAAGCTGCAAGAGCTGAATGCTCGCTTTCAACTATCATAAATTTGCTTTTTAATCTTCCAGAATCTACTTGCTTTCCTAAATACTCAATTATCTCTGTTTGAGGAGTAATAGGGTAGGCAGCAATAACTTTTGGTTTTGCAAGTGTTGCTGCTTCTGCTGTAGCGTAGCTACCAGTTAACATTACTGTTTTTCCTGCCATTTTCTCACCTTTCTAACTTCATGGTTATTGCCTTCTTTGGGCATTCATGGGCACATATCCCACAACCTTTACAATATTCGAGATCAAAGCTAACGACTTTGTCTTCTTCTTTACTTGCAGGGTAAATTGCTAAATCAGGACAGAATTTCCAACAAATGTTACATTTGATACATAATTCTGCATTGAGTTCAGGATAGTGTGTTCTCCAATCTCCCGTTCGTCCTGCAACTCCTTCAATAGGATATAAAATTGGATAAGAAGGTTCTTTTTCTGTCATCTATTCCACCTTTGTTTCATTATACGCTCTTCTTGCAGCTTCAACATTTCTTGGGGCAATTTTTTCTCCTAAAAAGTTGGTAATAGCTTTTTCAACGTTTTCTAGGGATACAATCCCAGTTGCTTTTGCAAAAGCTCCGAGCATCGTAACATTAACAATTGTAAATCCTGCTGCTACTAGCCCCAATTCTTGTGATATGGTTGTTGCATCTACATACGCAATCTTTTTGTTAATATTGCGAATTTTTTCGGGTACTTCTTTTGCGTTGATAATGATAAAACCACCGTCTTTAACTTTAGATAGGTTAAGTTTATCAAGTAAAGAACCGTCAAGTACCATTGCATGATCAGCTGAATAGGATTGGCTATGAATACGAATAGGTTTATCAGAAAACCTTACTGAAGCCTCTACAGCTGCTCCTCTTCTTTCTGCTCCATATTTAGGAATGGCTTGTGAGTCCAAACCTTCGTATAAAGCAGCTTCTGCTAAAATTTTAGCACCGGTAACACCACCGCTACCGCCTCGACTTATTTGTATGACTTCTATCATACTTGTAACCTCTAAATAGAATACCTTTTTGAGTAAAATAGAAAAGTGCTATTATAATTGTTTCTCTATAACCTTAATAATCATTTAACATAGATTTTAAGGATTTTTACCCTAAAACAATAGGATTTTCAAACGTATAAAAGAAAAACTGTTTGTGTTTTCTGCACAATATAATGAATTACAAGTTAATTTTTTATGCTTTTAATGCTTTATGAAGTGAATCTATACCTTCATAACTTTTTATAATTAATCCTTTTCCTGCTTGAAGATGTAATACATTTGATATAATCTTCGTAAATGGACCTACTTTTACTATCTTTTCTACATCAGCATCATGTCGTCTCTTTAATCCAGCTAAACCCATCATTACATCAGGTCCATTAAATTCCATTTTATCGATACCTGAAAAACCAGCTATATCATGAGGTGTAGAAATTGTTAAATGATTGATTGTCTCTTGTGAAGAATATTTTCTTAATAATAGTGCATTTACTCTTACTTCTACTGTATTTTCCAATATTTCTGTAAATAGTTTTCCACTATACTTGATTTTTTGATCTCTTTCTTCATCACTTGTATCGGTCCAACACGTTGCTAATCCTTTTGTTGGAAAAAAGTTAATGATTAACTGCTTTGCTAGGGGTAAAGTAAGGTAATCTTCAAATTTGTCTACATTTTCAAATGTCAGAGCAATGACATAATGTGTTGGGTTTTCATTAATTTTTGAACTGTAAAATTTAGGAAAAGGAAGACCTAATTCTGTAATTGCTTTTTTTGACCCTTTGCTTATACCAGTTTTTATGTCATTAGTAGAGGAAAATTTTTCTGTGGGGTCGAAGATATATGCTTTTTGAAATTCAGTAAAAAAAATTCCTTCTAAGGCTTTCAACCATATTTTTCTTAACACGTTTGCTGAAACTTTATCAGCTTTGATTAAGTTTTTTACAATTACACGAATTTCATCTAGTGGTATATCTGTAGAATCTGTGTCTGAAGGTAAGATTGGTAATAAATCTTCCCTGGAAATATATGATAAGTAATGTTTGAAATCCACAGATGCACCTCAGCTAACAATTAACCTTAAATTAAGTTTCTCTTTAAATAGTCTTTTATGTGTATAAGATGTTTATCTATTTAAGTTATATTTTTCTCCTAATGCGTGTCTTATAAATATTGCTAAAGTAAAACTAGAAAAGTGAACAAAATACTTCTAAGATACCAGAGTTTTATTGATAAAAATTAAACAAAGGGGTTAAGCAAAAAAAGGATAATATTCTTAGCTATATTACAACATTAAATAAAACGAAGAATAGTTGTATTAAAC
>CAZEQQ010000351.1:0-3389 GCA_964514425.1 uncultured archaeon | reverse complement strand
TAAGGTTAAGAGATATTGATAACGAAATAGGCATCAACAGTCTAACTGGAGTGATGGTTGGAGATTCTCCCGGTGTTCTCGCTGTTCTAAAAGGAAGTGGTGTTGAATGTTTAACAGAAACAGAGTTAACTTTAAGTGCAGAAACTTACGAATATTTACCCAAATTCTCATTCTCTAGAATCGATATGAATTTTGAGGATATTAATTATGATACTGTTGTTTATGGAGAATTTGGTAAATTAGGCACAAATGACCTTGTTTTTGTCTATAACAACTCTCAAGTGGTTCATTATAGCCTTATAACACAAAGTGTAACAGATATTATTGATTTAAGTAGTTTAGCAGGAAACATAACTTTACTTGAAGCTGCAGATTACCAAAATAGTGGAATGCAACAAGGACTTTATTTTGCAACAGATGCTAGTGAAATAGGATTACTAAATATCTACGATGGATTTGATTTAAAATGGGTAGTTGATCTAGCTGACGATTTTGAATCCTCCGAAATTGTGGGAATTCATGCTCACATTCTTACATCTGGAGAAGGAGAAAGTTTACTTGTAACATTTATGGACATTTATTCTACCTATAAACTTACAGCTTATGACTATCAAGGAAACTTATATGCAGGAAGTAGCACTTGGCCAGATTATGTTACAATAGGCTCTGGAGATAGTAATAGACCTCATCATTTAGGTGCAGAAAGATTCATTTCTTCAAGAGATTTAATAGTAGTGATAACTCCATCTAAACTTCTAGTATATGAAACAAATACAGGAACAGCTTATGATACAGAAAATTGTGAAGATTATTTCGGTGTTGCAACATACGGCAAACAAGTTGTTACAGACGATTATATGAAACTATATGTGCAAGATGGATCAAAAATTAAACTCTATGATGCACCCTCTTTAGCCTTTTCGGGAAGTTTTTCTGGGTTACTTAACTCTAATGATACTATTACCCATATAATTGCTAAAGACGTAAATGATGATAATAATGACGATTTATTTGTGCTTCAAAAAGGAACATATCTCTATAGGTTTGACTATAAAGGAGATTTTGTGTGGAAACATAGACACAATTCCTTACAAACTTCTTTTATGTGCTTGCATGAAAGTAAAGGTGCAATCTATTCTTTGATTGTTTCTGATTATAATAGGTTGTTTGAGTTTGAACTTGAAAACATGGAGATACAAACTGTTTCTTATGACCTTAACACTAAAATTGACATTTTGCATTCTATTTTAGTTACTGATGAAGATGAAGATGCAAATGTTTTATTCTTTAGCGATGGTTTGTTATATATTCATGGAAAATTGATCTCTCACTACTCTCCAGCTATGTCACTATTTAGCCCAAGTAACTCCCAAGATTGGAACATTGGAATAAAATATCTTTTGGTAATATCTCTACTTCCAATAGGTTTCATAACTTTAGTAATATCAAGGAAAAGGAAAGTGTAAATTCCTTTTTCCACTTTTTATTGAAATCCCTTTTTAGAGTTCTTTCTTTTAATTTTTGTAGGTAGTAAAACTTATCAAGCAGAAATAAGCTAGTTATTTGAAAGAGATGAAAAAAATCAAAAAGCTTTACTTTGACATAACTCAGAGTAGAAGAATAAAAAATTATGCTGAAAAGCATAAAATAACAGAAAAGTCCATATTAGAAGAATTTACACGTGTTATGGACATTATTTATCGAGGGTGGAAAAATGCTTATCCTGATAGTGATGATGAAACATTTGAAGAATATTTGAAAATGGTACTCAAATGGGCAGAATTTTCTTTCAGACTAAGAGAAAGAAAAAGTGATACAATAAGAATAAAAGAACATCTTACTATCCTCCAAGATGCGATAGAAGAATATGATACTGATTACAACAAATTAATAGAAATTGAGAAAGTTTTGAAAGATAGGGGGATTAGCTGGAATTGAGAATTAAAGGAACCATCTTTAACACAAAATTTAAACAAAAAATCCCTTGTTCTGATGAAAAAAAATTAGCGAGTCTTCTTTCCTATAATTTAAACTTTTTAGGGGAAATAGACGAAAAAATTGTAAATAAAAACTTAGAAGAATTAGAGTCTCAAAGAAAAGAATTCGAAGAATCATTTAATTCTTTACATGAAAATTTCTCTGAATTATTAGGAGAATCTGCTAAAATTAGATTTAGAGCAAATGAAAAATATGACAACAATAGAGTAATAGCACTAACAACAGGATTACTCAAGCAAAAATTAAGTTACATGAAAAGAGATGACATTGATCTACCTTTAGACTATGATGAAGCTATAAAATTTCTAGAATACTTCATCTACAGATACATCACAAAGAAACAAGACAAAAGGTTAGTAGAACAAATTCCGTTCTCGGATTTAGGATAAAGCATCTCAGAACAGTTGAAAAAGAAAATAAAAGAAAAAGAAAGTGAAAATTACCTATAAATTCCTATTTACTTTTTCTTTTTAGATTTTGAGGATGTTTTAGATCTTGGTTGTTCTTTAGGCTTTGACTTCGTCTCTTTTGGTTCACCTCCACGGGCTAAACCCATTAAAATGAGACCAAGAACCAATCCTATTCCTGCAGCTCCAGCAAAAAGATACCAATATTTTGCTAATACTTCTAATAAATCAAGTTCCGTACCCGTAGAATCATCTGGTGATATTGAAACATATTGAAGTGTAATAGAATTCGATAATGTTGATTCTCCAACATGATTTAGAGCACTTACTTGAATAACATAGTTCTTTTCTTCAGATAATGGAATAGTATAACTTGTTGTGTTAGTATTACCAATAAGAACACCATCGACATAGATATTATAAGATGTAGCAAGAGGAACTTCTGTCCATTCAATAGCTTTATTTCCTAAAACTACTTGAGAAGGAGTTAATATTGTAGGTGAATCAGGTGTTAATAAGAAATAAGAGATTTGGTTCAACATCAATTCATAATTATCTGCCTCATACGAATTGTCTGCATCATTACTATGAATATCAAAAAGTATACCATTGATTATGACATTATTGTTTGCACCTAAAGCGATTGCTACTTCTGTGTTTACATCTGTTGAATCAAAACTAGCTAACGCTGTAGCATTTGGTAAACAAGTAAAAGAAACCGAATTGACAAAATAGAATGCTGTTCCATCCATCAATACTTTTGAGAATTTATGGGGATAATTGAAGATTTGATGAGAGATGCTTGTTCTAATTTGCTCTACGGTAGCATATGAAGAACTGTATTCTACGCCAATATAGTCTAAAAGGGGAGAACCATCTAGAGCTGCTAATTCCCAAGTTGTGAAAATCATCTTTCCGCCACCTTTAAGGTAATCTAGAATAAAAGGAGCATAAGTAGCAAAATTCGACATAGAGTTATCAACA
>CAZEQQ010000350.1:0-3389 GCA_964514425.1 uncultured archaeon | reverse complement strand
TTCACCTATTACTCTTATCGAAATAGAAGACAATAAACCACTTTTCTTTTCCCAAACAGCTTTCAAGGATATTTTTATGTCAAGTTTAATGTCTATTGAAACAGTAAATTGGTCATAGCCGTTGTTCAATACTCTGATATCAAAATTATTATCCAAAATCAAAGTCATCAATTCTGCTTCATATCTATCAAAATTTTTTCCGATTATTAAAGGTAGAAAATCATCAAAGGATTGATTGAACAGGGCACCAAAATTAGGTCTATCAATATCTGTAAATAATGAAGGTAAAGGAATTATTGTTTCAGGTTCTAAACTCACCTCAATTTGTTTGTTTTCAGGAGAACTAGCACCATAACCTATGTTTCTTTTTAAAAATTCATCATCAATATTTATTATTGTGTCAACAATATTTTTTGTTAGAAGGAAGTTTTCAGTTTTATAGGATGTAACATTTGTGGGGATAAATCTGTCTGCATCTACGTAGTACAAGTCTTTTATAATTGATTCTTTACCTTTGACTACAACATGTAACTCAGAATTAGATAAAGGAGAAACGACAGCCACACCAACATCTCCAAAAAGTTGTTCTAAATTCTCACCTTGGATGACTTTATAATTCATATTATAACCATATGTTGAGAAAGATTCAGTTCTAAAGTCTATTTGAGGTACAAATGCAATAATTTTAGAGAGAGAAAGAACTATAAATGAGCAAATAATTAATGTAGTTATTATTTTTCTTTTATTCATCTTCTTTACTCTCCTTTTGTGTATCAGTATTCTTGTTTCTATCTATCAGATTCTTTCTTTTAAGTGTACTTAAAACCATTGCAGGAGGTACGATATAATATCGTGTGAAAAACACGTCTATCAATATACCTATAGCTATTCCTAGACCCAATTGTTGCATATATTTTGAAGATGTTAGAATCAAAGTCAGATATGTTACAGCCATTATAATACCGGCAATTGAAATGTTTTTACTAGTTTCCGAAATTCCTTCTATTATTGCTTTATTCGGATTTTTGTCTTTTCTATATTCATGTATAAATATGCCTAAGAACAGGGCATCAGAATCTAACCCTATTGAAAGTAGAATAATAAATAAAATCAGTGGAACAATCCAATATATCGACTGTTGTAAAATGATTGTTGTTATGAACGTAAAAATACCCAAACTTATACTAAAAGAAACAAAGATTGTAGCTAAGGATCTCAAAGAAACAGCTATATTTTTTAGATAGATGAGCAAGAGCAACCAAATTGCTGTTAATGTTACTAGAAAAATGAAGAAAAATTCATTTTGTACTGAAACTTTGAAGTCCGTTATAATACCTACAATACCTGTTAGATATATGTTCCATTCTTGTATACCTAATTCATTTTTTTTCTCTTTTACTATATTTCTTATGTCTAGCACTTGTTGGTCTAAAGCAAGATCACCCTCAGGATATTGAGAACCTAAATAAACGAAAGCATAATTGGTATCGGGTAGGATATAATTTTTCATTAATACTTGTATTTCCTCTGCTATAAATAGCGATGTGTTATTTAATGATTCTTGGTAAGTCTGTCCTAAAGGATGACTTATTCCTAACACCATTTCAATTTTGGTAACCATCAATACTTCATCTATTATTGTTTTAACAGAGTTAATATAAGCATAATTTAGTGATCCATTGCTATAAATGAAACTTTCCTCTTTAGGTAATTCGAACAGAAGTATTATCTGACTTGTATATTCACTACCTAAATATTCGTTAATTTTATCGAAACCTTCTTTACTTGCATAATAATCAGGTGCAGTAGAAAGTTGTGCAAAATCCGTTGGTGCTGAGAAGAAAAAGGAAATACCAATTATAGAAAGAATCAGTCCCACAATTAATGGTTTAATAGGTTTTTTTATGTTTTTTCTAACAAAGGTCATCATTTTTTCATGTATCCTATCTCCTTTTTTGATTTGAAGTTGCCACGAAGTGATCCATTTTGATTTTAGTAGAAGTAAAATAGATGGTACCACAGTTATTGAGACGATCATAGCAGTAATAAACCCTAATGCACCAGCAATTCCCATTGATCGTAATTGGAAAAATTGACTAAGAGCGAGAGCACTAAAACCAATTGTTAAAGATGCAGAAGCAACAATTATACTTTTTGGTGTTCTTATTAGTGTTTTTCTTAACGCCTCCATTTTTGTACATCCATTTTTTAAATGATAAGAATAATCTCCAATAAGATATACAGAATAATCTGTTGTAGCCCCTAACATACTTACACTCATGACTATTAAACTTGTATTAATCAAACCGTGGATATTATTGTTTACATAAACAAAAAAGATCCTCGACACAGCAAAAGCTATACCTATTGTAGTTAATTGGACAAGAGGGAGAATGGGCGAACGATATACAAGTATTAGTATGATAATAATTGTTAAAATGATAATTTTGTCCATTCTCGCAATTTGTTCTTCAAAATCATTTGTTAATTCAATTACAAGTAAATCTACACCAGTTATATAAAGTTCAAAATTCGAAAATACTTCTCTTAATGCAGGCAATATTCTAATCAGTTCATTGTATAATGCTTGTCCATTTTCTCCCCTATAGCTCACAGCTATGTTGAAAATTACAATTGTTGCGGAAATAGTTGAATTTTCATTCCTATAATTAGTGTATTGTTTTAGGAATGTATCAATTATCTCGTCGTTTATTGGCGGTATTGTTAATTCTTTCTTTAAAAGAGGAAGTAGATATTTGTTTTTTGCTATTATGTATCCCTCTAATGTAGCATTAGCATACACTTCTTTCACAAAATTCACTGATTCATCATCGTCTTTATCAAATAACATTCTAGTTATTTCTTGAAAATTGTAGTTTTCATCAGTCCAAAGACTATGGTTGAAATTAGAGGAAAGGTAAAGCAATGCATCTAAAAGCAGTGATTGGTTTTGAATTTTAGAGAATAACGTTATATTCTCTGATAAAACATCTAACAATAAATCATAGCAATCTTCTGCAGTATTTGGTACGACTATAGAGGAATAATGTAACATATTAATACTCAATTCCTCTAAAAAACCTTTATTCAACTCAATATATCGAGATTCGTTTTTGCCTATGAGATAATCAGTCATTATTGTTGATGTTTCTGAGTAAGCATAATTTGTAGCATTAGAAACATCTACTGTTTCATTATAACGAGTAACCCAATATTCTGAAAAGTGTTCTAACCCTCCTCCAACAATATGTGCACCCGCTAAAGCGCTTTGAGTAGCAAACCATTGCATCCCTAAAATACTTTTAAGTAAATTGTCCGCATCATCGATAAAAGAAGCATAAGGTTTTTCTGGAGATAAAAAGGGACCAATTTTATCATTAAGTAGGATA
>CAZEQQ010000349.1:0-3408 GCA_964514425.1 uncultured archaeon | reverse complement strand
CTCACGAAGAAAAGTTAAAACATGTTCCATTCTTTCAGTATATAATTTTTGGTTTTCCTTTTCTACACTACTCCTGAATTCCAAAAAAATATTCTTGATAATTGAGAGAGATGATTCTATCCAATTGTAGTCCTCTGTCTTTATTGAATGAGAGGCAATACCTTCAGTAACTGTCGGCAAATTGATTGGCTTAGAACTCATAGTTTGATAATTAGGTAAATGAATAGTAGTGAGTTCAGGTTGAATACTATCATGAGTACTAATCAAAAATATTGGAACTAAAGGTCTAGTGCTATTTTTACTTGCTTCGGTGATGTTGAAAAGTGAAGCTATTTTATTAGCAATAAGTGTTGAACCACCAAAAATAGTAGCTTGTTGTCCCGCTAAAGCAACCCCTTGATCTATGTTCGCTATATTTTCGGAAGTTTTAGGCGTTAATATTCCTAATTTATTATGATATGAGACAAGAATTTTTTTTAATTTATGCATTTTTTCTTTATTAAACTGTAAGGGTTGAATAGAAGTAGAATGTTCTATAGCACTAATGTGGTTTTTAGGGATAAACGTATAAAAATATTCAAGAGATGGAAAAGGTTCTTTTTCCCATATATAGTTATCATAGCTATCTCCTAAAGTTTTCATCAAATTAATTCTGATTTCCCTTTTAAGACTTTTTGGGAAGAAACAATATGAGTAAAAATGTAAAAATGGAAGAAATATATAAATAATTGAACAAAATTTATCCTTTGACAACAATTCTTTGTATTACCTAGTCAAAAAAGTTTTATAGTTAGAAGTGTTATCCAAAACCAACCATAATTATGTAAAAACTAAGGTGAATATAATGTCAAGAACAGCATGCGTAAAATGTAAAAGCTTAAACGTGAAAGAAGTCGAGGATAAAAGTAAAGTAGTAGGATATTTCAATCATAAACCTATTTACAGAAAACAACTAGTCTGCAAAGATTGTACACACTCTTGGTTCCCTGATGCACCAAAATAATCTCTTTTTTACTTTTATTTTCTTCTTTCCAATAATTTTTATAAGTTAAAGTAATTTTTTGTTTATTATGAAAATGTTCTCTTTTTTACGTACAAACCTTCTACGTATTCTTCTCTTTCTAATAAGTGCTTTTTTCCTTATTCTTTTCTTTTATCATATTGGAAAATCAGATGGGTATTCAGCTTTATTTTCCACTCTTATGTCTGGAAAATTCTCCCTGTTATTATCTGCAACAACTTTAATGATTATCAGTTTATTCATCAAAGCCTATCGCTATTACATTTTAATAAAACCATCCAATCCTTTTGTTAGGTTAGTACCTTTTTTTCCTGTCTTTTTTGTTGGATATGGGATCAGTGTCCTTGGACCCTTAAAATCGGGAGAAATTGCTAGTGTTGAAATAAATAAACGTGGACTCAATATATCACGTTCTTCTTCATTTGCAGCAATTGTTTTTTTTAGACTCTTAGATGTTTATTTTGTTCTTCTTTTTTTCCTTTTCTCGTTGTTCTATACCGTTCCTAAACTTCTTCAATTTGAGGGAACAACTATATTGTATATAATTTTACTAGTTTGTGTTGCTGTAACTATAGTTATGAGTATCTTTGTCTTTTCTCCCCCTTTTGGAAAACTATTATATGCTATTTTATTTTTTCTTACAAACAAAATTAACAAAAAAAGTGGGGTATGGCTAGAGATTAATTTACTTCCCTTTCTTAATAATTACTATAATTCTCTAAAATTTTTATACTCTCAATCCTATATTCTCATCATAGTACTTATTTCTACCCTTATCAGATGGTTAATCGAATTTTATGCTTTTTATTTAACACTACTTGCTTTTTCTGCTTCAATTTCTTTTCTTGATGTATCTTCTATTTCAGCAATAACAATTATAATAGGTATTATCTCTTTCGCTCCTGCAGGATTAGGGACAGGAACCTTAAGTTCTCAGCTACTTTTAGAACAGTTAGGCATTTTATCTGCCATAGCAGGGGCTGCTATCCTTTTTCAAACATTGATAGGGCCAGGTCTGTCTATATTTGCAGGAAGTCTATCCTCTCCCTTTCTACCCACAACAAAGGATCAAGATGTTCCTACCACAACAGAACCTAAAGAGAATATTGATCAACTATAATTTGAATTACTTTATATAAAATAGATTTTTTTAAAAATCATCCCATAGGCTAATTTCATGTTTATATTCCTTTTTTCAACCTATGAATTAAAAATTGATGTATCCCCACTTCTTCTAATTTTTTCGCAGTTGTGTCTACATCATATTCTAATCTAATGTGCTCAAATTCGTAACTCTTAGAAGTTTCATTAACTTTAAAGAACATGAAAGATGCACGTGGGTCCCTATCTCTTGGTTGTCCCACTGAACCTGGGTTAAAAAGATGTTTATTTCCACTAACAATGTGTAGTGGTTTATGAGTGTGCCCTAAAAACAAAAAGTCGACTTCAGCAAAATCTCGTATAATCTCAAAAAAAACATTATAAGACCACTCTGGTAGGTCTGGTGTAACATAATCTCTTAAAGGATTTCTTGGAGAACCATGAACAAACATTGCATTTCCTTCAGTAATGAATAGAGGAAAAATAGAATAAAAAGGATGACTTCCTAAAGTTTGAATCTCCTCTTTAGTTAGTTGATCTTTAGTCCATATAAGACTCATTTTTGGCAACGGATTGAAATACATGAAATTGTTAGTAAAAATAGCATAATCGTGATTACCTACAACTTGGATTTGAGCTACCTTCTCTACGATTTCTATACATTCTTTAGGATTCGGACCATAACCTACAATATCCCCTAAACATATTATAATATCCGGTGAGAGGTCATTAATATAATCTACAACTGTAGTTAATGCCTCCAAATTAGCGTGAATGTCAGAGAATATTGCTATATTTAACATTTCAACCATTTAGTTTGTGGTAATTCTTGAATCTTTGAGTGTTAAATCTTTTTTGTCTAAGCATTTAACTTTATCTACATTTCAAAAACAGATATCTCTTTTCAAATGCATTCAAAATCGAACTAAATTAGATGTATTATAGAATCAAGAAAAGAAAGAAAAAGATAAGAAAAAAAGAGGAGCTATTTTTGAATTTCAGGTTTTTTGAGTTTTTTAAACATTAAACCTGCAAAGATCGCAAAAGCTAATGTAATTATGGAGATAACTACTAAAATAGGATTAACCTCAATATTTTTTATATAGAAAGGTTCAATTTGTATTTGAAACTCTTGAGTTTCATTATATCCATAACCTCTTTTATGTATCCTCAATTGTATGTCTAAGAAATGAGCAGTTGATAAGTCCTTTTCTATGGTTACGGAACCATTAATGATAGTTTGATTAGGATCAATTTCTAAATACTCGTATAAAATATCTCTCTTT
>CAZEQQ010000348.1:0-3414 GCA_964514425.1 uncultured archaeon | reverse complement strand
GAAAGGCTATGGACACCATAAGCGGGTATGTTAAACATCAAGTTTTAGATAGCAAAGATTTGTTAGAATTAGGTGAATCTCAGAATATTTGTCCTTTTGAATTAGCGAAAAAGTTTATGTCAGAGATAAATGTTGTTGCTGTTTCCTACCAATACCTCTTTAACCCCAATATTCGTAATACTCTCCTTAACAATTTAGATAAAGATTTTTCCGAAATTATTGTTGTTGTTGATGAAGCACACAACCTTAGTTCCATAGCTATTGACATTTCAACAGAAACACTATCAACCTATTCTATAGATAGATCTATGTCAGAAGCCCTTAAATATAAAGCAGGGCAGATCTACGATTTACTTGATGCTCTTTATTCAGTTTTATTTTCTAAAGTTAAGAAATTAGGAAAAGTGGATCAAATCGAATACAACCCTGATGATTTGATACTGGAATTAGAACAAAAGTCAGGTATTGCTTTAACAGAAGAAACGGTTTATGCCTTAGAGAAACTCGGAGATGTTGTAAAGGAGGAACAAATTCGGTATAATAAGGCACCTCTTTCGTATAGTTCTTCTATATCTTACTTTTTTGCTTCCTTATTAAATACTAAAAACCGTAAAGATTATGCACATTTCTTAAGTACAGTCACTGCTAAAAGTGGGGATAAATATCCTTTACTAACTATTCTTTCTTTAGACCCACGGGCAATCACTGAGACTGTCTTTAAAAACGCTTTTTTCACTGTTTCTATATCTGGTACATTAGATCCCGTTGAAGCGTATCTTTCCCTTGTAGGCTTAAAGAATCTTCCACATACTATCACCTCACTTCCTTCACCTTATCAATCAGAAAATATTATGACACTAATAACAAAAGAGGTTTCAACACGATTAAGTGATCGTACGTCGAACACCTATACAAAGATGGTAGAAGTAATTGTTTCTGTTGTCGAAGCAACTCCTAAGAATGTTGGTGTATTTTGTGCTAGTTATTCTGTATTGAACTCCCTTCTTAATAATGGATTAGAAAGATTAGTTCCTAAACCTCTTTTTATTGCTCAACCAGGAATGAGTTCAAAAGACAACGATGAGCTTATTGAACGATTTAAGAATGAATCTAAAAGAAAGGGTGGTGTTCTTCTCTCGGTTTTGGGAGGAAGAAGTTCAGAAGGTTCAGATTACCCTGGAGACCAAATGCATAGTGTTATTATCTGTGGTATCCCTTATGCTGTACCTAGCCCTATGGTAGATGCATCCATAAAATATTTAGATAGCCAGTTTCCAAAAAAAGGGAGAGAATATGGTTACACTATTTCTGCTCTTATCCGAGCCTCACAAGCTGCAGGAAGACCTATCAGGAGTTTAAGTGATTGTGCAGCTATCATTCTTCTTGATCACCGTTTTGGCAACTTTTACTACAATAAACATCTTCCTTCATGGTTAACGCAAAACATGAGAATTATCGAAGCTAACAGTGAAGAGATTAAAAAAAGATTACACGAATTTTTTTCTTATCATTTGTCTGCATTTTGATGGTTCTAGACAGTTCATTATAAGAAAACCTTACTATTGTCAAAATATTTTTATGGTTTAATATTAAAATAATTTTTATGAGACTTATCTTTAAAATAGAACAAAAAATTCTTGATAAAACTTTTTCTGATGTTGCAGACCATTTTAAAACAGATGTACATCAAGACGACGCAGAATTGCTTTATGTCAGAGTTAAATCTGAAAAGCTATTTATTGCGCAACAAAATACGAATGGAGAAACACAAGTTCATGTTTGGGGAGCAAAAGATCAACATCTACAATATTTTAAAGGAATTTTAGGTGAGCCTCTGGCTATTGTTGAAGAAAAACCTTCGCCCTTACAATTTGCACAAGACTTAGCTAGTATTCCCGATGTTCAAGAATTGACTAAAGAAGAAATTATTCAATATATGGATATAACAGAGCAAGATATAACAAAATATAAAAAGCACGTAGGTTTTGCTTGTAGAAAGTCTAATCCTGAAAAAGAGCTATTGTTAGCAAAAGAAGTTTTAGAAAAGCTAGAATAAAGTTCTTATTTTAGTTATCTTTTTTTGATTATTCGCTTTTGTGGTTTTTAGGAACAAATCTATGCTGTTTTATTTGATGTATATTTTGTTTTTAGTGCTGTCAAAAACTATATATTGGGTCTATTCAATAGTATTCTTATGAACAAAAAATTATTCACTATATTAGTGATTTTTACGCTCTTTTTGTCTTTCCCACTTTATACAAATGGTGGTGATGTGCAAGAAGAAGTGGCATTTAACAAAGTAATGCCACAAATTATTAAGGATAAAGTAATCGAAGATACAACACCTTCTTTAGATTCCCTTGTTACTACGACTTTTAAAGGAACAAAAAATGTTACAGCTTTTGCAGGACCAGATAGTGCATTTGAACTAACAAATAGTTCAGTTCACCAAGCCCAAACATCTTTTTACCTTCAAGTTTACACTCTTTCGAGTGAAGCTTTAGTCAATGCACTAATTGCTGCTCATGATAGAGGTGTTGAAGTTATAATACAGCTCTCTCATCGTCGTGTAAGTGGTTATGAAAACACCTATACAAATGAATCAGCTTATCGTTTAGATCAAGCGGGTATAGAAGTTTATTGGACAAGTAGTGATTTTACTTTTACTCATTCAAAATATTGGATTGTTGACAGTCAAATAACCTACGTTTACTCGGGTAATTGGGCACCAAGCAGTATTCCAATAAACCCTGCAGCTAGAGTTAACCGAGAGATGGGATTGATTTTCAATGACGCAGATATTGCAAATTATTATGAAGATGTCTTTTTCTCTGATTTAGCGATATCCACTCCTTACACTTCTATACTTGTCGATGAAGATTTACAATCTGAAAGTACAACTTATACTTACCCTAATCCCTTTACATATCACAATGTTGTTGAGTATGCAGAGGTTACGCCAATATTTTCTCCAGATAACAGTTATGCTTTACTTTCTAGTCTAGTTAAATCTGCTAATGTTTCTCTTGATTTAGAGTTGCAATACTTCAATTATGATTCTAACTTACTTAATGATGTTATTGATGCTGCTATGCGTGGAGTAACTGTTAGAGTACTTATTCCTAAACCTACTTCACACACTCATAATGTAACAGAAGATCTTATCAATAACGGTGTTCAAGTAAGATACTTCAAAGGTTTGAGTCATAATCATAACAAATATGTTAATGTAGATAATGAAGTAGTTCAAGTTTCTAGTATCAATTGGTCAGGTAATTCCATTAATAACAACCGTGAGGCAGGAGCTGTCGTTAAAAACGCCAACATTGCATCATTCTTAAAAACAGTTTTTGATTTTGATTGGGGTAATAGTGAAATTCCAGAAGGTTATGCTAAACCTATCGCTATTGTTTC
>CAZEQQ010000347.1:0-3415 GCA_964514425.1 uncultured archaeon | reverse complement strand
AAAAGTGCATCTTTGGTAGATGTAAAACGGTTTTCTATACCATTGTTATTGGTTTCAGGCGTCAAGTCAAGATTAGTTATAGATGTTAATCCATGGTTTGTTATGTTAAATTGTACTTTAAACTCAGTATCTGATTTAACCGTAGGAACGCCATCTTTTCGGTAAATATCTAAATCAGAAATCATTTGAACCTCTACAGTGTCTTCCTCGGATGTTTCTATAGCAAGGTCAGTCACTTCCTCACTCGCTATCACAAATACTTTCATGTTAGCTTGTAAAAAAAATAACGATGAAAGTATTATTATTGCCATTACTATTGTTTTTTGTTTTCTTCTGTCTAATTTCATATGTATCAATATATTGATATGTTGAGATATTAATAAACTTTTCTATTTAAAAAGTAATACTAAAAGGTATCAGTGTATTGATATATCGGTATATTTATATTGAATAAGAAAAATATACTAGTGATGATTGAAAGTTACTTGAAAGAAATAGTGGATTTGCTTGAAACAATGAACAATCGGTTAGAGTCTTTAGAAAGAAAGATCTCCGAAGCTGGGGGGGTAGCAATAAAAGATGAAAAAACAGTTGTATCAAGTATTGATATTTTTACTAGAGTGCCAAAATCTCATAGGAAAACATATTTCACCCTTCAAAAGTTAGGTGAAGCTACTTGTACAGAGGTAGCAGAGATAACAAAACGTTCTCATAACTTAGAATCGCGGTATCTATCACGGTTATATGAAGAAGGGTTCTTAGATCGAAAGCGGGTTCCTTTAGCGGATAAAAATAAACCCGGGACAGAAGTTAAATATTTTCTCAGGAGTGTTGAATAAAATGATTACAATTAGCGTGCATTCATACAAAGGAGGAACGGGTAAAACCACCTTCCTACTTAATTTAGCAGGAGAACTAGTAAAAAGAGGGAAAAAAGTATTAGCAATTGATTATGATTTGCGTGCACCTTCTTTTCAAGCTTATTTCACATATAAGGGAAATACTTTTATCTCAGATTACTTATTGGATCAATCATCTATTTCTAGGGTATTAGTTCCTACAAATGTAAGTTCGTCGGATTTAACTTTAGTATTCGCATCAATGGAGTTTTTAAAACAACATTCAAAGCAAAGAGATGAATTATCTAGAGATGATGCAAAGTTTTTATCGAAATTATACGATTTACAACAATCTGTAGCAACAGAATATGATTATTTATTAATTGACACAATTCCTGGATTCTTCTACCGTTCAATTGATGCAATGATGATTTCAGATGGAATATTTGTGATAAGTACCCCTAGTACGTCTAATCTCAAGGGATTAGAAGAGTTAACAGAGAACATGTATAATATGATTCTAGAAGAATCAAAAATATTTCTTGTTTTAAATAAATTAGAAAATCAAGGAATTACAGAAGAAAGGAAAATAATAGAAGAAAATGTGAAACAACTAAAACAAATGGGTAAAAAGAAGTTTACAGGTTTTTTTGAATTACCGTATTATAGCTCTTTAACAGAACGTATTCATGCATTCGAGTCTGAACCAAATGAGGACTTTCTTGAAGAAATTGAGAAAATATGCACCTCCATCATACAGACTTTTGAGGAAGAATAACCCTTTCAATTCAATTCTTTTCTTTGCGTTTTCACACTAAAGTACGTTCCTTATTTGTGTACATTTCGTTCATAGTTATCGTACATAAACTCTTTTCTTATCAGAGGATATAAGGAAAAGCCATAGTTATCGATATATCGATATATAGATATGTTTTTATATGCGGAAAACAATATATTCTAGGAAGATAATAATATTGTAGTAGATACATTAAAGTTATCACTAAAAAAAGTAGTAAAATAGTATAGATGGATCAGAATGAGAGAAGAAGAGTTAACGGAGAACAAACAAACACAAAATATGAAAATGTATTTGTTAGAAGCTCAAGAAAATATGAAAAGATTAAAAAAAGGTAGAAAACCAAAAAGAAGACTCAAACATAAACTGATGGATCATAAAAAAATCATTACCTTTGGTATAGTAGCTCTTATTATTACATCTTTCATTTTTGTTCCAATTGTAGCAATAAACAATTTAATAGGAATTAATGAGGATAATCCAATAGATGAAGATAATGGAATCAATGAGGATAATCCAATAGATGAAGATAATGGAACTAATGACAACAAAAACCTTGAGAATATACTAGAGGCTAATAAGATAAAAAATAGTGTAGAAAGCAAGTTTATGACAGAAGATTATTTACCATTAGAAGATTTAACATACAACAAAACATCTTCTTCATTAATTTTCCTGAATGCATTAGTTCATTCCTTATTAGTGCAAATACATAGAAATATGAATGATACAATACTTGAAGAGGATTACCATAAAATCAATCATATTTTTGATACTATAGTAAACCAAAGTTTTGTGAGTTACTACAATAATTCAATCCCTATAGGTATTTTTGAGCAATTTTTCGGACTATACACGTTATTACAAGTATATTATGCCTTAGAAGATACAGTTTATGAGTTTTCATTTGGAGTAATAGATAATCTCACGTGTTCTATCGTTAATGAATACTATAACAACTCTTTATGGGCGTTTATGACTACAAATTCTACGAGTATAAAACTGGAGGATCAAGCAATTGCTATTTTTACTTTATCTTCAATTTTGCTCACTGGAAAAATTTCTTCAAATAAGGATTTCTATGCTCATGTTATAGACTATACTAGTAGAATGATAGACATTTGTTACTACAATACTACAACAAAATTATATGCTGAAGAATATTTCTTTATAAATCAGACTACAAAAGGTAAACTTCCTGCAAAATCGTTAATATTTTTAGCTTTAGCAAGTGATAAAGTGTTAAAGGTTGACTACTATTTGTATTTTAGTGCGTCAAGTTCTAGTTTGCATCAACATCTAATTAATAATTATATGAAAGATTGGTTAGTGTATGAACAATTAGATAAGAAAGGTGCTATAATCATATCTAATCAAGCTCTTTTTATTTTCCTTTCTACCCTCCTTGAATTAACAACAGTGGCAAATGAGACACTTGCTGCATTAGTTAAATATTTTAGTGTAGATGAAGGATATTCAATAACAACAACAAATTCAACCATAACTTGCGAATCTAGCCTTTATTCTATGTTAGCTTTTATTTCATATGATTGGCGACAAATCGAAAAAGAGAGAGAAATAACTCTTCATTACGAAGATAGAGCGACATCATACATTATGACATCCATAGTTATGAGTATGCTAACCTTAACTATATTCTTAAGAAAAAGAAGAAAAAATAGAATAAGGAATGGAAGTTAACTACTTTTTTTTATTTTTTTGGGAACCATGGAATAAGTAAGCTAGTTTTTCTCATATATTCCATATATTCAGGATTAGA
>CAZEQQ010000346.1:0-3431 GCA_964514425.1 uncultured archaeon | reverse complement strand
ATTTTAGGCGGATTTAAATCTGGAAAATCTTATCTTATGAACTTATTGAGAGATGGATTAAAAGAATCACTACAAACAATGTCTTCTTACGAAAAAATCTTTGTTTTATTCTTAAATCCTGAGAACTTTCAAGACTATACAATAACAACATATTTTCAACAAATATCAAAACAAGTGTTAGGCAAATATTATGACACAAAAGAACAAATAATTATTGAACTAAAAAAATTTTGTGAGGAAAGTAATGCACTTATAGTATTATTGTTAGATAATTTTACAAGGCATTTGTTAGAACAAATAACTTCAGATACTGCAAAACTATTGAAAACGTTAAAGAACAACCTATCATTCATAGTGAGCTGTAATTCTAATGAACTAACATTATGCTTTGATGGGCTAAAAAAAACAAACTTCAATGATTTTTCGTATAAAATACATATTCCCGAATTTTCGCAAACTGAAGCCTATAAATTAATAAAAAAAAGATTGCAATTTGCATTGAACCAAAAAGATTTGAGCGAGACCGATTATATAACTGAAAGAGCAATAGAAACAGCGTGGGTCTATTCAAAAGGTTCACCATGGATACTTATATCTATACTCTCTGATGCATTTAATCTCAGTCAAACAAAAGGAATTAAAAGAGTTACAGAGGTAGAAATAGAAAATGTCAACGAAATGTTCTCTAGATCACCATTAACGGAAGAACAAGAGGATAATGACAAATTTATAATACAGCAAGCTCTCAATCAATTCCCCAACAGAGAACGTCAAGTATGCGAGTATTTATTGCATAGAGATGCCTCTGCAAAAGAATTAACCCAATACCTTTATGGTGATTTGCCTACAATGGAATATAGAAGTAAATACATGGGTACAAAGAGTTTTTTGAAAAGATTAAAAGAAAAAAACGTTGTAGTTATAAAAGGACAGAGTGGAAGATCATTCACTTTTGGACTTAATCCAAAAATGAAAGAGAAATTTATCCAACTAATCGATAAAGGTTATACAGAAGAGGAAGAAGAGATACTTGCAACTTAGAACCTTTTTCTTTTCCATAATTAAATTTTAGACTTTCACAACCCTTTAAGTTCTCTCTATTCTTTACTATAGTGTGATTCTTGAAATATCACTATTCACTTAGGATTAAGAAAGAATCATATATTCAGTAACATTTAAACAAAAAAGAAAAAAAGAGAAACAGGAAAAAAGGAAAGTTTAGTCCTTATTCAATTTTAATAAAGGAGTAAGTATTTTGCCAATTATGAAAACGAGGATTAGGTTGACTAAGAGTAGATTGGTAAATTCTATAAATACGATATACCAAGCTTCCATAGATAAATAAGATGAAGCAATACCCCAATCAAACCAAATACCACTATAAATCACAGTCAATAATGCTGGTACAATATTAAGGGTGATAAAAGCTCCTTCAAAATTGAAGCATTTCTTTTCTGTCGTACTTTCTGCTCTACCAAATATTATTAATGCTAGACCTAAACCAATTAGAAGACCAGCTAATGGTAAAGCAAAGAAAGTAACTAAGGTTTCCGTAACCATGAGATTGCTAACAAGGCTTCTTAAAAATACAACATTCATGAACTTAGCACTGTCTTCACCAAGTACTATAACTGCGTCATTATAACCAAAGAATTTACTTGTTAAGAGATTGAGTGCTAATATACCTATTAATGCAATGAAAATCAATAGGTGTCCAGTAATTTCTAAATGTTTCTTCCTTTCTCCAAAAGTATGGGATTTTCTTGCTAAAACTAAAAAGACTGCCATATAAATTAAAGCTCCTGCAATTACTATAATTTCGAATAAGGGCAGTTCTCCTTGTGGTGTACCTATAGCAATATTTCTTGTATTAGGTCGAAGATAAAATCTGGCATAGCCTTCGTTCATACTGACAAATATTGCCAAACTTGCGCCTATAAGAGTTTGTAATCCCATCATAATTCCAACCGTTCGTAGTGCATTTTGCCCTGACAATCGGATGGAAGCAAACATACCCGTTAAAAGTGCAGTTACAAAGTAAATTGTGATGATTGCAAGGTAGCCAAAACCAAAGCTCTCGTAAGGGTTATAATAAGCTAATGAGCCACTAACTGCAAAGAGAACAGATGCTATGATGTTTTTGGCAGTTACAGAAACAATGATCATAATAGCTAGGGTAAACATTAGCATACTTGCCGTACTAAAATCAGGAATCATCTGATGTATCATAGTATGAATTCCAAAGAAGGGAAAAAGAAATTCTATTGCTCCAATCAAAGGAATGCCCACTAGAACAGAAATTAGAGACCTTTTAGTGAAAAATTGACCTGGATGAAAGTAATTTATTTCAGTCATAATTAATCATATCCTATAATGTGATTTTACTTTACTATAAATAAATATACTGCATGCAAAAAAAAGATTTTGGCTAAATATATGTTGCATTATTTAAACTGACATTAAGGCAGTACCAATGTAGGTAAGAATTGATGAGCCAAAAACTATCAAAATGACAAATAAACCCGGAATGACAGCGTTAAGTGGAGCTGAACTACTTTCCCAGATTGCAAAATACACTGTAAGTAATATAACAGTAGCAAGCATAAAGCCTGTTACAGTGAGTAAGGCATTTTTATCATCTTCACGAAATCTTCCACGAATGGAACCCAAACTAAATCCGCCTATCATACTGGCTAATAGAAAAAATATAAACCACCAATAGAAAGGATCTGTGAGTTGTACCATAGTAACAACAACACCGAAAATTCCGCCAGCTGCTAAAACGCTTCCAAGAAATACTGCAGGTTTAACCATTATAACATCTCCTAACATATAATGAATTACCTTTCCCTTTATTAACGTTTCCAATAAAAAAAATCTCTAAATCTTACTTGAATAAAATTCACTCTTGTAAGGCTAATAATTATGATTAACGTTATTACTCGTTAGAACAAGATCTTTTATTACTTCACCATCATTCATCTGAAGGCTTCTTTTAGCTCTTAGTGATTGGTCAATATTATGGGTAACATAAATCAATGTTTTCCCCTTTTCTTTGCACACATCTAAAAGCAATTCCATTATTTTTTCACCTGTGTTGGAATCGAGATTTCCAGTAGGTTCATCAGCTAGAATAATGTGGGGGTCATTAGCTAAAGCTCGGGCAAACGCTACACGTTGCTGTTCACCTCCACTTAACTGATGGGGTTTATGTTCAGCTCTTTGTCCTAATCCTACTACATCTATTAGTTCTTTAACTCGTTTTTTACGTATCTCTTTTGTTTTTCCTGCTAAAATCATTGGCATTTCAATATTTCTTTCTGCAGATAACTCCTCCAATAAATTAAAACTTTGGAATACATAACCAATCGTTTCACGTCTAAGGAAACTTAACTGTTTGTCTGACAAATCGCGTATTTTAAATCCTTTGA
>CAZEQQ010000345.1:0-3438 GCA_964514425.1 uncultured archaeon | reverse complement strand
CACCAGGACATAAAATTAAGACTCTTCTTACAAGACCTAGATTCATTAACCTATGAGCTATAGCCATAGCTTCTAGTGTTTTTCCTAAACCTACTTCATCACCTATTAAACGACGAACAGGATAAGTTCTCAAAGCTTCTTCTACAACGAATATCTGATGAGGGTACAATCTAACAGGACCTAAAGAAAAATACCAAAAAAATGGATGCTCTTTCAGTGCAATGTAGATTTTACTAATGTCGCTTAAAGTGTGCAATAGATCGCGAGAGATCGTCTCTGAGCTTTTTAGATTTACTTTTTCTTCCATTTATTTCCCTTTCCAAAATATATTATTCTTTGCCTAATTCAATTATATGTGTTATTTCATAAACTTTAATTAACTCATATAATTGTATTTCCTCAAATGCCATTTTATCGAGGTCTAACGTATTATCTAACATCCGCATAATAATTGAGGTTATTTTTCGTCCTATTAAGGAGCGAAGGCTCCATAATTTTTTAATTTCATTATGTATAAGCTTGTAATTCGTCTCTAATGATTCATCTTTAATTATTTTTCCTAAAAGGTGAAGATCAATTGCATCTCTAGTCCCTGTTACATTACCATTTATCCAATTCGTAAAAGTACCGTAAATTTTTGGTGTGTGGCTTTCTTTTTTGCACTCTTCAACATAATCAAAGTATAGTGTATCTATATCATTAGATTTATGCAATATATAATTTGTTAGAGAATCTTTCCAACTTTCGACTAAAGCAACGTCTATGTTATCATCTAAATTAAATGTTTCGCAAATGAAGTCTATGAAACTATTTCTTAAATCGGATTGTAGAATAACTATATGATCGCCAATATTTAGTTCATCTGCAGTTACTTCTTCTATGTCACAGTTCTCGATGTTACTAATAAACAAAACAGGCCATTTTTTATTGACAAAAATATTTTCAGATAACTCTAACTCTTTATCTAGGAGTGATATAGTTATTTGATAGTCAAATGTCTCCACATTTTTCGTTTTAGTTAGTAAAGTATTTTCTTTCTTTAATTGTATTTTTTCTAGATTTTCATTCAAGTCCATTTCTATTCTAGAAGATCTAAATTTTTGATCTTTTAATATAAGGGATCTTATTTCGCTATATTGTTGACTTCTTTCATCACTTTTAATTAATGATTTAATGTCTATCTTTTCAATTCTTTTTAGGTATTCTACTACATATTCGGGTGTTTCTAGGTCTGTTTCATTTATTAATTCCAATAGATAGTCAAATGAACGCTTTTCATCATCCACTTTTACATCTTCTACTAATTGTACATGTTCTTGAATTGTATTATAATTATGGCCAATATAGCCAAAAAGGAAAATATTGTCATAGCCTCTAAAGTACTCTCCAAAGTATTTAAGAGGTAAAGGACCAGGTAAAACTAAGTCAGTCGTAAAAGGATTTATTCTCTTTCGTGCTAGCTGTCTTAAGCTAAACACACTAATTTTCTTTATAAAAAGTTCATCTTGTTTGTTATTTGAAGCATAATCACCTAATTCTTTCAAGAGAAAACTCTTCTCATATGCACTAAATACACCTATAATAACATTATATTGATCTGCTTTATCAGAAATTTCTACTTTTTCATAAAATTTATCTGTTAAATATTCTTTCTCATATTTTACATATTCCTTTTGGGAGATTTTATTTAATCTATCTTTAATTAATTTAATAGTAAAATCAATAACAGCATAATTTTTAGCCATCGGTGTGTCAGATTTATCATTGTTAAAACTTCTCACATTAGATAAATCATTAACTAAGCTGTTAACTTCAGTGATTAACATTTGAAGAACATCATGTTCTTTAGCTATTTCAGATTCAAATAATTTTTCTAAAAAGGATTTAGTTGGTAGATAGTAGTATCTATTTTCTTCAATGTCTTGAAACAAAATTTTCATTTGTGTTGGTTTAACTACACAATTACCAGAGTTATAAATTATCCATTCTAAACGATTATAATTTATGTTATCAAAATTTATATTCTCTTTTGTTAAGCTTAGTAGTTCAAAGCATTTTTTCAATCTATCATCAAGCATCAAAGGTTTTAAAGGTTTTAGCGGAATAATGTTCTGTTCTACAATGTAATTTTCTTGTGCATCAATATTATAGTTTTCTAAAATGTGACGATTTTCACAATTATATTCGAATTGGAAATAGTTTTTTGTGGTCTTCATAAAACTAGAACCGTAATGAAAGACTAAACCCTCAATTTCTTGTTTTAAGTCAACCAAATAGCGATTATACGGATTTGAAAAATGAAAAATGTAATTAACCGTGTCGCTCTTAAATTTGTATAATAATCGAAGAAAAATATCATAAGTTTTCTCAGAGTAAATATAACGGTCAATATTTTCAAATATGCAAAGACCAATATTTGTTTCGAAGGATTGAATAATTGTATTATCTTTATTAGAAATACCAAGAATTTTATCAGGAATATTAATGAAATCTTTTCCTGAGAAAAATATCGCTGGCTTTTTTCTAGATATCAGTTTATTAACAAAGTCTTGTTGCAGTCTGTTTCTGCTTTCAATGTTTCCAATTAATGAATAATCTCCATCAAAAGTGACATGAAAATTTTTATCCAAAACGCAAGGAATAGCTTTTGTATACAAAAAATTTGTCCCCTCAGCAAGGTAGGAAATGTTATGTATGTGATATTTTAAGGGGTTCAATTCAATTTTTTCATTATTATCTAAAGAGAAAATAATAATGTCTTTGATAAAATATGGATTATTTAGAATATACTGCATGCATAGGATGGGCAAAGGTTTGAAAATGTTATCAGGATAAACAACAATAAAATTTCTATCAATTTCTAAGCTAGCATTTGCGTAGTTACAGATATCTTTTGTTAAAGTGCTCATTTCTGCCAAAGATTCATATGATTTCAGATGTTTTTTCTTATTTGAAAAAACGAGTAAATTACTATAGTTATTCAATTTTTTCCCTCCATATTATTCCAATCTATGGGGTCAGATATTGTAATAAAATAGTCAAATAACTCCGAAAGTTGCTTCCCTATTTTTCCTTGCCCCATTATACCAGTTTCTAGATTTTTAGTAAATGAGTTTTGTCTAATCTCTCCACTTCCAAAATAATAATAGAAATTATCTGAAACAACAAATTTTGCATGAACACTGCTAGCAACATACATCTTATCTTTAGTAAAGTGATACTCAAAAAACTTCAAATTTTTTATGTTTCCATTTTTTTCAAACCAATTCACAAATTCTTTTAACGCGGTATATCTTTTTGTGATATTAGGTTTAGTTAAATCTCTAGTAATAATGTGTATATTGATGTTATTTCTGCTTTTTCTAGCTAATATTTCTTTGAAAAGTATAATTCCCTCAAAATCTAAAAAGGGAGACATTATCTTTATATTAGATTTGG
>CAZEQQ010000344.1:0-3446 GCA_964514425.1 uncultured archaeon | reverse complement strand
TTCTTGTTTATTTCTACAGGACGAGTAATATGCTTGCCTTAACCCTCGATCTGCTTCTTCTGGTAATTTATATCGAATATCAAAAGAAACGGGCAAATAATCAGCAGATAGTGTTTCATTTCCGATAACATTCGCCTTTTGGAATTTGTTCACCAATTCATTATCAGAGGATACGGAAACCTCATATGACCAGAATTTATTTAAGGAATACCATTTATCTTCGATTGAATCGATTTTGAAATTTTTATCTGATAAAAACTTACGGATTACATTAATGGCATCTGCCAATTCCATTTTACCCTTCCAATCGAATTGACCGAAACCGTACTGTGTTTTAGCGCCAATAGCCCCAATATGTGCCAAGATGGAGAGTAGAGCATTCGTCTGATTAATGACTTCACCATCTCTATAAGTAAAAGACAACGATAATTTCCCAAATGGCAGGTCAGTTTGTAGACAATTTTCAAAAATCTGTGAAAGCCACCAATGATTAAATTTATTCTTCTTCTCCAAGGTTGCCAGTTGAAAAGGAACAGTTGTATTACTCTGAACATCTAATCGAAATCTTCGCATCCATCCCCCACATCCAAATAGATAACACGCGGGGCACAGTTTGGCAAGCCTTTCCTCTTGGGTCTTTTCCTTGCCTGATAATTCACATCGTTTATCGATCGTCGGATCGCAGGCGTATCCGCTAAGTCCCCTGACAATGGCCTCGTACCACCACCGCATGCTGCCGATGAGGCCTGTTTCATGCAATCTGTTTGGACTGCCGCCCACGCCGCCGGTCCAGATGGGAGTTAATGCCTTGATTTCAATTTTCATATAATCAGCCAATGTAAAACCCCCTTTTATTATTTATTATATTAAAGGGCAATGGTTTGAGATATTTAAGGTAGTTCCAAACCATAATTTCATATAACGGTAAGTATATGCAAAGTAGGCGATTGCGGGCTTCAAACCTATCAAACCGTTACGATTTTGAAGCGGGCTACAATCCTTGAATTTACTACTGTCTCGGCAATTTTTTATACCGTGTGTTACCGCCTGGTGTTCTTTTCGTCCGATGTTTCCAAAACCTTTCATAATTGTCCTAATTGATTTGGTATATACTTTCTAAAATCCTTTTGTTTCTTTTTTTCATTAAATCTATTGTATGCTCTTTGTAGTGTTTATACTCGTCAATAGTCTGAGGTAATGGTGTTCTGTTAAAATTGTCAAACGGTAAAGAAAATTCAACTTGTTCTTGCTGGTCAATAAAGTCTTGTAAATGAAAGAAATCAACATAACCGTTGAAGTCAATAAACAAGTCAAAAAAGTCTTTGTAGTTTGTTAAGGTCTTTGAAAGTGGGCTTTTTTCGTCTCTGTATAAACGCCTTATACATTCCAATGTCAAATCAAACCTGTCGCAAATTATCCTACTAACACCTCTGGCTTGATTAATTGTGAAGCCATTCTTTTTGTGGGCAGGAAAAACTATATGTCCGCCAATTGTCCGTACTTTATGTTTGAGTTCTTCTTTTTCCAAGTCTGAAAGCCAACCATCAAATTTATTGTTATATTTTCCGTCAAAATGCGGACACATCCTGTCGCTTGACAAGTTCATACACAAATTGTTTCTTATTAGAAATCTGCCATAAATGTCACCTTTAATTTCCAATGTAAATATTTTCCCATTAGGCAATTCCTTACTCCATAATAACTTGTGAGCTTCATATAATTTTTGACTGTCTGTGTCAGGGTCGCCGCACTTACTGTCTTGTCGAAAGTCAAAATCTATATCAATTATTGCCATTTTTTAAATTCTCAATTTCAGTCTTACTATTTCGTTGTCGTGTCAGTCGTTCTTTACGCTTGCCTGTATGGCTGGGGGTGTGTAGCACGTCCCATCGGTTTGGAACATCGTCCTTATCCCCCGAGTAAATATACATTGAAACGTGTTTGAAACCAAATCCACCAACCCCGGGGCGTGATATGCACCCCTTGTTGTAAGCCGTAGTTATTTCTCCGAACCATTTTCCCAATAATTAATCCATCTTAGTTTTTCATATTCCAAATCAATATTTGCAATTAGTTCAGGATAATACTTTTCTAGTGTTTTATCGCTCGTTTCATAATTACTAAGATTTCCCATTAAATAAAATGTTAAAATATGTCCTAGTTTATATTCATCTTCTATAATTTTACTAAGTTCTTCGTTGGTCATATTATAGTATTTTGATAAAAGGATTCTATCAATTGTCCGTACAAAGGACTCACAAAGAATTAATGTAATAGAATTATAACTACCTTTTAATTTTTCTTGAGATAATTTTACCAAAGGTTCAATTTTTATGTTAATATTCGAATTTGACTCTATAATCGGATCAACTATCCTGTGAAGTGATTCGTGATAAAACGCGCTTGGACCAGATTGTCTTTCAGTTGGTTCACCAATTACCCATAAATCATTTCCTGTTTCATGAATGAATGCAGTGAAATATGACATTAAAGGAATTTGTTGGTAGTAAAAGTTACCTTCAACAATATTCCGATAAAAATTTGAATCGACTCTGCAATAGTCTGTTATTTGCTTAATTGCCTTCTCTGCATAAGGTTTATATTGTAAATTAATTTGATGAAGTTTTTCCTTATACTTATCCCAAAGCATCGGGATATCAGCTCTAAAGTAAAACTCTTGCAATAAAGAATCATAATTCTCAAGTATGTTTAGAATACTATTTTCATCAGAATCATACTCTAACTTTAAATCTGGCGGATAATTAAGGTTTAATGTGTACACGCCACCTTCAGAAAAACTAATTCCACCTACTTTCTGATTATATTCTCGAATCTTTATTTTATATTCATCCGATAATATGGAATCAAGATAATTCCTTATTTCGAGTTTAAATGGATGCATTGTATCGTTCCACTCTAAATCAAATCCACCAGCATTCATAAATGCATAACTCGTAAACAATCTGATATCAGGTTCAAATACAAAAAATTCTTTTTCATCTTTTTTATGCTCTGTTGAACATGATGCAAAAAGATTGAAAATCAACAGAATAATCATTATTTTTTTTATATACAGTGTGTTTTTACTATGGCTTACGGTCGAGTGTAAGTGCCGTTTGGCGATTCGAAGCACGAACCTGTATAACCGCTATAAAGTTTATTAGATGAAACACCCTTTAAATTAGCACTATCCGCCAAATGCACTATACACGATGTTGTGCCCTGGCATTTTTATATTTTCACAAATTCTCTAAAATTATTCATATTAATTACATATCCCTTCGCTTTGTATGTTTCTATAAAACTTTGAGGAAATTTTGCTTTTTTGTTATTCCATTTGAATTCAAATCCGGATATTTGCCCATTATTTTCTTCTACGAAGTCAATTTCCTGTTGTTGTTTTGTTCTCCAAAAGTACATTTTTGCAAAAGTGTCTTTATATAGAT
>CAZEQQ010000343.1:0-3466 GCA_964514425.1 uncultured archaeon | reverse complement strand
CGACCTCTCACAAAGGGTACAAGCGAATTTTGAGAACTATAGAAAACATGTAGATAAAGAAAAACAATCTGCGAGTTTTAATGCTAAAACAAAAGTTCTTAGTCACTTTTTCACGTTGTATGATGATTTAGAAAGGACGAAAACAATGTTTGAAAAGCACCCAAATGTTGAACAGCTAAATGATGCGCTTTCTATGATCTTTCGTAATTTACTATCAACTTTTGAGAATCTTGAGCTTGCAATAATTGGTGATGAACATAACTACTTTGATTCTAAAGTGCATGAAGCTATTCATGTAATTGAATCAGAAGATTATGATAATAATCAAATAGTTGAAGTCTTAAATAAAGGCTTTAAATTAGGAAATATTATTCTAAGACCTGCAAAGGTCCTTGTAAATAAAAAAACTCAAACTAAAACCAATGAAAAATAAATAGTAACTAATTAATGGTGAGAATATGACAGAAACAAAAGAAACAAAAAAGAAAGAAACTGTAGTTGGAATAGATTTAGGAACAACAAACTCTGCGATTGCGTATATGGTTGGTGGACGACCTGAAATCATCCCTAACTCAGAGGGAGGTCGTATTACTCCTTCTTACGTTTCACTAACTAATGATGGTGAATGGATTGTAGGTGTTCAAGCTAAAAGGCAAGCTATAGCCAATGCAGAAAAAACTGTAATCGAAATTAAAAGAAAAATGGGAACTGACTATAAAGTAAAATTAGAAGGTAAAGACTATAGACCCGAAGAAATAAGTGCAAGAGTATTAGCAAAAATGAAAGCTGATGCAGAAGAATATTTAGGGCAACCTATAAAAAAGGCTGTTATTACTGTTCCTGCTTATTTCAGTGATTCTCAACGTCAAGCTACAAAAGATGCAGGTGAAATAGCTGGACTAGAAGTGTTACGTATTGTAAATGAACCTACCGCATCTGCGTTAGCTTATGGTCTAGATAGAGAAGGAGCAGAAAAAGTATTGGTTTGGGATCTTGGTGGAGGAACTTTTGATGTTTCTATACTGGAACTCGATGAAGGATTATTCCGTGTTATATCTACATCAGGTAACAACCTTCTAGGTGGTTCTGATTGGGATAAAAAAATAATTGATTGGTTAGTTAGCCAATTTAAGAATAATGAAGGAATAGATGTATCAAAAGACCTTAAAGTCATGCAGAGGTTGAAAGATGCTGCGGAACAAGCAAAAATTGAGTTAAGTACTAAAGTTCAAACACAAATAAGTTTACCCTATTTAACATTTGATCCAAAAACACAAACTCCTAAACACCTTGATATAACTTTAACAAGAGCAAAATTTGAAGAAATGACTGAAGATTTAGTGCAAAAATGTATAGACCCTGCAAAACAAGCATTAAAAGATTCAAAACTATCTCTTCAAGAACTTGATAAAGTCATTTTAGTAGGTGGAGCAACACGAATGCCTATGATTCAAAAAGCTGTGAAAGAGCTTTTTGGAAAAGAACCTGAAAAAGGAGTTCAACCTGATGAAGTTGTGGCTCTCGGTGCAGCTGTTCAAGCTGCTGTTCTAGCTGGAGAAGTAAAGGATATCCTTCTGTTGGATGTCACACCTTTAACATTAGGTGTTGAAACCTTAGGAGGTGTGATGACATCTTTAATCGATAGAAACACTACTATCCCTGTAACAAAGAAAAAGGTATTCACTACAGCTGCAGATGGTCAACCCGCTGTAGAGATACATGTCTTACAAGGTGAAAGAGCTATGGCTGCTGACAATGTAACATTAGGAACTTTCCAATTAGTTGGTCTTCCTCCTGCTCCTCGTGGTGTTCCACAAATCGAAGTTTCTTTTGATATTGATGCAAATGGCATATTGAATGTCACTGCAAAAGATTTAGGTACAGGCAAACAACAGACCATAGTCATTCAATCATCAAGTTTATCTGATGAAGATGTTGAGCGAATGAAAGGTGACGCAGAGAAATTCAAAGAAGAAGACGAAAAAAGAAAAGAGATGATAGAAACCAAAAACAATGCTGAACAAGCAATTTATACAGCAGAAAAAACCCTCAAAGATTTAGCTGAAAAAGTAGAAGAAAATGAGAAGCAACTAATCGAAGAAAAAATTGCTGAAGTAAGAACTGCTTTAGAAAGTGAAAATAATGAAGACATAAAAAACAAGACCGATGCTCTTCTTCAAGAAATGTTCAAAATATCTCAACGTATATATCAAGCTACAGGTGAAGCTCCTCCTGGTGGTGTTCCTCCTGGTGGTGTTCCTCCTGGTGGTTTCCCTGGAGGTTTTCCAGGAGCTCAAGGAGCAGAAAAAGCCAAAAATGTTGATGAAGGTGACGTAATAGACGTTGATTATGAACCTGCGGATGAAGAGTAGCTTCTCTTCTCCTCCAAATTTTCCTTCTAAAGAATAACTTAAAAACAATCAACTTTTCCTCTATTTCGGTGTAATTAAAAGGGTGAAAAAATGCCAGAGAAACGCGATTATTATGAAGTTTTAGGTCTTTCTCGTGATGCTACATTAGATCATATAAAGAAATCCTACAAAAAATTAGCAATGCAGTATCATCCTGACCGAAACCCAGGTGACCCCTCAAGTGCTGAAAAGTTTAAAGAAGCAACTGAAGCCTATGAGATTCTATCAAATACTGAAAAAAGAGAAGCATATGATAGGTATGGATTTGCTGGAGTTCAATCAGATTTCTCACGTGTAGATGCTAGCGATTTCGGTTCAATGTCTGATTTATTCTCTAGTTTGTTTGGAGATGATTTATTCGGTAGTTTCTTTGGAGGTAGAAGAGGAACGAGACAACCATCTGGACCACAAAAAGGCTCGGATTTGATAATGAATTATGAGATTTCATTTGATGAAGCAATTTATGGAACAAATAAAGTAATAGATGTTCCTATCAAAAAAGAGTGTGCAAGTTGTAATGGTAAAGGAACAAAAAGCGGAGCAAGTCCTAAAAAGTGCTCAACTTGTAATGGTTCTGGTGTCGAAACCGTTTCTGTAGATCGGGGTTTTACTAGATACATTAGTCAACAGATGTGTTCACGTTGTAATGGAAAAGGTGAAATGGTTAATCCTTCTGATGTATGTTCAACTTGTAGAGGGACAGGTCGATCTTCAGAAAATGAAAAAATCAAATTAACTATACCTATGGGTGTGGATTCAGGCCATAGACTTCGTATCAGAGGAAAAGGAGAAGATGGTAAACTAGGTGGTCCACGTGGAGACCTAATAATTAGAATTATAGTTGAAGAACATCATTTCTACAAACGTCAAGGGTCTGATTTAGCTGCAGAAATATTTATTCCTTATCCTTTAGCCTTATTAGGTGGAGATTTTGTTCTCCCTACTCCCTATGGATCAGAGAAAATAAAAATACCTAAACAAACCAAAGATGGAACTGTTTTGAGATTGAAAGGAAAAGGAGTAAAAAGAGAAACACAATATGGATTATCTCAAGG
>CAZEQQ010000342.1:2862-3503 GCA_964514425.1 uncultured archaeon | reverse complement strand
CCATGTTGGGTGTGGAGGGAGACTCCAACGTTCTCACTATCAGTATGATATTGCTTTGTGTAATCACTGCTTTCATCGTGTTAATACTCATTACAATGCCGCGTTATGGTTGGAAGCCCAATATTTCTGTCAGATGCACCCTCGAACCCGTCTCACGCCCTTTTCCCCCAACATCCTCCCTGTTCTCGGTCTTACTTGCCCTCCAACACTATGACGTTCATTTGTCCCTGTTCGCTCCCCAGGGATCCGATTTGTGGAACATACAAGTTTTCACAAGTTCATAGGGATGCGTACTTCATAAAGAAGAAAAGAAGAATTGCCTAAAAAAGTTCGTGGTTCACTCGATTTTAAAACCACAAGATATGTAAAACTTTACTTTTTTTCAAAAACAGAATACATTGGGGACTAATAGACATTATGGTATTTGTTTGTGCTAAATATCCAGTCTGTTTTAATCATGAAACAACGACAACATCAAATATTTGATCCTTCTTATGAAAAGATAAACGCACAAACTGCTGATTGATTCTATTTTACAACTTTAACTGATGTTTCCATCCTTTATTACAACCACTAACGATGATATCAATCCTTAACAATTATCAATTAGGGATAATAAAACTGGAGGATTTACCGAAATA
>CAZEQQ010000342.1:0-2852 GCA_964514425.1 uncultured archaeon | reverse complement strand
TGTACGTATTGCACTGAACTTGAACAATATGCTCTATTTAATCCATAACTAAAGAAATAGTGGAACTAAAAGAAGGGACTGATCCTTCAAAATCGACGATCTCCTTATCTTTCATAACTTTAAGCATCAAGCGAACGCCTTCAAATTTATTAGCTAATTTTTCATTTAAATCTTTATAAGGCATAGAGCCTCCATTTGCCTTTAAAACAGCAATAATATCTTCAAAATGTGATTCAGGGTCCATAACTGATATTCTACTATTTATTAAAAAATATTAGGGAATGAAAAAACAATCATAGTATTATGACTGAAAAATACACAATAAAGACATTTAAAATGGTGAAAGAAGAGAGTAATCTAAAAAAACATAAAATGTAAAATGGAGAGCTAAAGCAATGGTTGATCAAAACGTAAGGATCGAAGAATTAGAAAGGAGTATGGATAGTTCTAACTATCTAGAAAGAATAGAGGCAATAAAAGCTCTTCGAAAAATAAAGAGTGAAAAGGTTTTAGACATCCTTAAAGAAGCTTTAAAAGATGATGATGACTGGGTCAGAAAAGAAGCAATCGGAGGATTGGAAGAACAGGGATGGAAGCCACAGTCTTCAACAGATCAGTGTTACTACAGTATAGCCAGTTACAATTGGAAAGAATTAGTAGATTTGGGTGAGATAGTTGTAGAGCCTTTAGTTCAGATGTTAAAGGAGAAAGAATTCATTAAAGAACAAGCATCTAGGACTCTAGAAAAAATCGGTTCATTAGCAATAGACCACTTAACGATAGCATTGATAGAAGAAGAGTATAAAGTACAAAAAGAAGCAGCTAAATTGCTGGATTACTTTAATTGGTATCCATTATCATTTGAAGAAAAATGTGGATACTATATAGCAAAAAATGAATGGGAGAAGATACTAGCATTAGGACCAGGTGTGGTAAAACCGTTAATGAAATTGTTAAACGATAAAAGTTTAGAAGCTCAAGAGTATGCAATAAGATATTTAGGAATGGTAGGAAATGCTGCCATCAATCCTCTAATTGAGCAACTAAAAAAAGAAAAAATATCAAATCAAAGGCAAGTGGAAAGGGCTTTAGCTAAAATAGGTCCTCCTGCAACGGATATGCTCGTAAAAACATTAAAGGAAGAAAGAAAAGAAGTAAAAGAGCAAGCAGCAAAAATATTAGCAAAAATAGGTTCTCCTGCTGTAGATCCCCTTATAAAATTACTTAAAGATAAAAACAAAGATGTTCAAGAGTTAACCGCACAAACACTAGTAGAGATACGTGCAGCAGCCGTAAAAGCACTAATAGAAATATTGAAAGATGAAAATAAAGAGTTGAGACTAGCAGCTAGTGATATATTAGGAAAAATAGGTTCTCCTGCTGTAAAAAGATTAAGCGAAGCAATGAGTAAAAAAGACAATAAAAATCAAATAGAGATAATAGCTACACTCGAGAAAATAGCTGATGAGCAAGCAATAAACGTATTAATTGATACTCTAAAGGTAAAAGAAAGTAAAATAGCTTTGGAGGCAGGAAAAGCTCTGGCTAGAATAGGATTCCCTGCGATTGAACCCTTATTATTACTCTTAAAAGATGAAGACTATAAAGTAAGATCTATGGCTTCACGAGCATTAAAAGAATTTTATACAATTGTAGAAACAAAAGAAAACATAGAATCAGAGATTATCAGTGAACCTTTCATTAAAGCACTAGGTGCAAAAGAAATATGGATCCAAAAAGAAGCAATAAAAGCTTTGACAAAGATAAACGGAGGAAAAAAGGCTCTTGAAGCTCTATTAGCCTTTCGTAATAATTGCGACGAACAATTATTAGAAGAAATTGAAGAAGCGATTAGAATTGTTGAGAATAGAACTATTGAACAAAAATAATAGTCTTTAGTTAGTCAATTACCTCTCCCTCACGGAAGGGGTCTTCTTGTGCATGTAGATAAATATGTTCATAGTGTACATTAACTTGTGAAATCTCGAACAATTTCAGTGAAAGAAGAAGTTTATGTTAAGTTAAGTCGAAAAAAGAGGAAAAATGAAAGTTTTAATGATTTGTTAGAACGTCTTGTTTCTTCAAATAGTTCGCTTGAAGCTTTAGAAGAAATCAGAGGTTCTGTTGAGATAGAAGATAAAGATTCTTTTCTCCAAGAAGTCTACAAAAGACGCTCGGAGTGGAGGTAAATGTTGTTGCTTGATACCTATGTTCTTATTGAAATTAGTGAAAAAATCAGAAATAGGTGACCAATTACTTGAAACTTTGAGATAAGAAAATTATCGCCATAAAGTTTGTGTTCTTTGTAATAAGTGTCATAGTAATATCAGTTCTAATCCCATATTCCTGAAAACTTCAAAATCGTTATCTTGTGTGATAAATGCAGCTTCATAGAGTAAAGCTGTAGTTCCTATCAATAAGTCCATTATAGGGACTTTTTTACCTAATTTAATTTGTCGCGATTGTATCTCGCTTGCCTTTGTGACAATTTCTGAATTCACTGGTATAACTATTAGTCCATTGATAAAATTATTAAAAATGCTATCTTTGCTATTAGATTTAAGACTCTGTCCTAAACGTAATTCATATTCTACTAATGAACTAATCATAATTGACTTACCAAAAAGAAGCTTTTCAGATTTTTTAAAATCTAATGCCCCTCTAAGTAGATTGATAATAAAACTGGTATCTAGAAAGAGAATATCCTTCATTTTAGTCTAGCCTCTCGTTCTCATCTTTTCTAATTTTATGAAGAGTGGCGAGTATATTATTTATCTCTCCATCATCATCTTGTAGTTTTCCATAAAAACTTAATAAATAGGTTCCATTACCTTTTATCAATCTAGCAAAAA
>CAZEQQ010000341.1:0-3523 GCA_964514425.1 uncultured archaeon | reverse complement strand
AAATTTGTATTTTTTCCAAATTAGAGGGATGCATGTGCAAAATAAAATTCACATCTTCTCTATTTTTGTGAATGTTCAAATGCATAGGTGTTTCGGAACTTGGAATGTTTACACCGTAGTAGTAAACCTTCTCTGAACTATTTTTATCAACTTTGCAAAAGTTATCTGGCACAATAAGATCTGCTAAAGGTGCTCCTGTTGAAGTAATTAATATTCCATCTTCAAGTTTTGAAGAAATGTTTCCTGTAACACCTCGTAATGATTCTTCAGGTAACTCACTTAAAGCATCTTGTACGATAGAAACTAATCCTATCAAACTTCTATCAAACTTCAATTCTCCTAATTTCTCATGTTTAAATTTAACGCCACTATATGTTTCATTCAATATTATCACCACTTGTCTATTATAACAATACGTATAACTCATACATATTCTTTTTGTATGATAAAATTGTAACTTGAAATCTAAACGAAATTACCTCTTTTAATTCAAAATTCCAAGAAATATACTGCCTTACATGAGTTGAAAAAGAAGAAAAAAGAAATAAATCTATTAACCTTATTACTAGAAGAAGATTTATTATTGAGCTAACCTTTTTTATTCTGATACAAATGAGTAGAAATATTCCAATTAAAGTAGAACGTAAAGAACATACTCCTTCTTTCTATGCAGAAAGTATTCAGTTAGCACACTCTATAACAGGTTTTAAATTGACTTTATTCAAAGATCGCCCAGAATATGAAGTTGACTCAAATATTGGCCCTCAAGCATTAATGCCCAGAACTATAGTGAAAGAAATATTAGCAGAAATAAATTTTTCACCTCAACAAATGAAAATATTAGTAGATATAGTACATGAACAATTGAGTGCTTATGAAAGTAGATTTGGAGAAGTTAACCTTCCCTCTAAACCTTCTAAAAAAGATAATACTTCAGGTTCATACATCTAAAGAACCCTTTTCTTTTCTAATTTTTACTCTTTACATATTTTCTCAATCATCTCTAATAAATCATCAAGGCTAAATGGCTTTCTTAAGAAATATTTAATTCCTAACCCTTGAACTTCTTTTCGCGTTAACGTATCATCAGCTGTAGCAATAATTATTTGATCTTTCAGTTGTGCAGACATTTCTATCAACTGCTTCGCAACTTCTATACCCGCTTTTTCGGGTATTCTATTGTCGATCAAAAATACTAAATCTTTTATTTTTGCTTCATCAAATTGAGAAATATTATCAACTGCTACTTTACCACTAGTAACAATATCTTCAATTTCTATTCCCTCTCTTTGAAACAACAGAGAATAAAGGTTATTTATATCTCCTTCATCTTCGATAATATAAATTTTTTTCATACTTACCCCTATGAAATGTAGGTTTTTTTACTTTTTAAATATTAGTTTTTAGGAAATGGAAGAGTTAATGAATTTACTTCTTAAATACTATTTTAGGAGGATTCTCTATATATAGTTTTTCTTTTAGAGTAAGATATTTAAATCATTATCAAAATATACTCCCTATGAATAAAAATTATGCAATTAGTCTTATTTTCATCGCTTCATTTACCTTTTCTTTTTTCCCTTCAGCAGTACTTGCAGATGTTGCCTCTTTTAATGAAACTGTTCCAGCAGGAGAAATCTTAGGTATAGAATATGAATCGAAACAAAACAATTTAGTCCTCAAATTGAGAATAGTAGCAGAAGATAATTCGCCTGCTATATCTATTTTTGTTTTAGATGAAGTATCTTTTGAGGACTATGACTATGGAAAAGGTTCTATTGTTCAAGCCTATTTTGGTGCTAGAAATGTTACGACAGCTACAATTCAAGGAACTTTAGGTGAAAGCGGAAAATATTTTATTGTTTTAGATAATATAGCTAATACTGTAGATGCTAACGTTTCTGTTGAGGTAATACACGGGCTCTCAGGGAATACTTTTTTTGTTACTTTACTTGGTTTAATACCTTTAGTTTTATATATACATAGAAAAAACAAACGGTAACAATGTTTCGAGGATAGGAATTGCTCCCAAGAAAATTTCCAAAAATACTTTTCTTACTTTTATTAGTTTCATCAATTATAGCTTTAGACGCTATTAGACAGGGTAATTTTACAAAAGAAAAAGGTGTAATAACACTTCACTTCCTGTATACTAGTGAAAAAAAAGGATGGATTAATACCATCTCTCCTGAATTCGAACAATGGTTTGAAGAAAGGAATCCTGGAAAAAGAGTTCAACTGATTTTTGAAGTCACAGGAACAAGATCATCTATGATTTCAATTATAGCTGGAGAAAGTAAACCTGTTATGTGGAGTCCAGCAGCTTCTGTATGGACAACACTACTAGAATGGGCTTGGGAAAAGAAATATGATTATACAATTTTCAATTCAAGTTCTACTCTTTCTCTTGTTAATTCACCTATAGTTATTGGTACTTGGGAAAGTTTTGCACAGAAACACAATTTTTCTTCATGGAGCGACCTTTATGATTTAGTTGATGAAGGTATGCGCTTAGCGCACACAAGTCCTCAAGAATCCAATTCAGGGTTCATGGCCGTCCTGCTCGAAGTAGCTGCAGCTTCTGGAAAAACTCCTTCAGAAATAACCATAGAAGATTTAAAAAATCCAGAAGTACAAAGATGGTTAGAAAAAGTAGAATCTACTGCAGTTTTATATGGAACTTCTACAGGTTTCCTTGCAAAACAAGCAACTCAATTAGGTCCATCAGGACTTAATGTTATGATAGTATATGAGAGCTTAATTATAGAAGCAGCTAAAGATGGAGAAGCTGAAGCGAAATGGAATGATAATATAATTGCTATTTATCCTGAAGAGGGGACTTTATGGAGTGATCATCCCTTTGTTGTTTTTGATCAAGCACCTTGGGTTGAAGAAGCGCAAATCGATGCAGCATATCAGTTTAGAGATTTTTTAATGAGTAAAGAAATACAACTCAGTGCAATACCTTATGGTTTTCGACCTGGTAATCAAACTCTCATAAATGATAATGATGTTCTTGCATCATTAACTGAAGTTTTTGATCCTGCACTTGGTGTGAAATTAAATATGACAATACCAAAATTCGAAAATCCGACTGATGGAGAGGTGTTAGACCGTATTCCTGATTTATGGTTAAAAACAAGAGCAAATAAAATTGAAAGTGGAAACGAAGACTATTACCAACTCGGAGATTTTTCATCCTTTGTTTGGGGGAATTTTTGTCTTGCGATAATAATCTTACTTTACTTCAAAAAACAAAGGGGAAGAAATAAATGACGTTGGCTGAAAAAGCAGAAAAAGTAGAGGTTAATGTTCGTAAATCCATATTTAAAGCGGAAAATTGGCTCTCTAAAGATATCGTTCTTTTAATTGGTAAAATTTCAACCATCACAATTTTCATTCTTTTAGTATTAGGTCCAATACTCTATTTATTATCAACAATAATATTTCAATGGGAAGATATCTATAACACTGTTTTTAACGACCCTATTTTAGGAGATGAAGCATTTAGGATCATGATGCG
>CAZEQQ010000340.1:0-3528 GCA_964514425.1 uncultured archaeon | reverse complement strand
TTCTATTAAACTCAGAATAGCTGGAACGAGAATTGTTCTGATCACGAATGTGTCTACTAATACAGCTATACACAGAATAAACCCGATCTGGTTTAAAACCATAGAGGAGCTCAATAGCAGACCAGAAAAAGCAATAGCCATTATGACACCTGCAGCTGTTATTATTCCTCCTGTTTTATCTGCTCCGAGCAAAATAGATGACTTATCACTATATCCTTTGTATCTGTATTCACTTATCCTACTCAAAAGGAAGATGTCATAATCCAGTCCTAGTCCCAAAACTATAGAAAAACAGATAATTGGAACTACCCAGTATAGATAATGGACAGAACCTAGCACATTCGGAAATAGCCAATCTAATGCTCCAAACTCAAATACTATAACTGCTAATCCAAAGATCCAGCTTATTGTTAGACCTACTGTAAAGATTAATCTTAAAGGTATGAATGCAGATTTGAACATAACTCCTATGAAGATGTATATGATTAGGATAATTGTTAGTATCATATAGGGGAAAAGTTCTAATGTTTTGTCTAGACTGTCTACCCAGAGAATAGACCCTCCCCCTAAAACAACTGTATATCCTGTTTCTTCTTCAAAAGCTCTGATGACATTTCTTGTTTCGTGTACCCATTCTTTTACTGAATCAGAGTAAGGGTCGAAGGGAGTTATGATTTCTATAATTGTACTAGAATTTTCTTTATTCGCATAATTTTGCCACAGTTCTTTGTACATTAATACTGTGGGATTAGGAGTTTGACTAGTAAGCAAATTATTTGCTAAAATCCACGGAAGTTTTAAGCTATGGATCCACGATATACCAAGGAAACTATCATTGTTTATTTCAGTTTTCGCAGATATATTTCCTATCAAATTATGAGTTTTCATGAAAAATTCTTCATTACATATTTCATTTTCTTCTCCTGTTTGCATCATGATGAAAAAAGGTGCCAATTGTCCAGAATCAAAATCTTCCTTCAATATAGAGTAAGCTTCAAAGCTTTCTGAATTTCGTGGAACGATGAGAGAATAATCTAAACTCAGGTCTAATTTTAATACTTGTATAGAAACAGGTACTGCTATAAGTATGATTATAAGAATTATAGGAAGAGCATGTTTACTTGCATAGTATGCTATTCTCATCCAATTATTCCTTAAATACTTTTTATAGGGGAAATCACCAATGATTTTGTGACCATTTTTAGTATTTGTTTTGCTCATTTTATCTTTTATGCCTTGTTGAATGACTGAAACTTTACTTCTAATTTTTCCGTTGATGATCCCCTTACTAAAGAATGATTGAAAGGTAAGAATAAACGCTGGAGTAAAAGTCAAATTCACAGCCAATATTGCTACAATTGAGACTGCTGCTGATATTCCAATAGAGGCTATAGCTTCTATAGGGAAAAAGAGTAGTCCAAGAAAACAGATTGTTAAGGTTAATCCTGACACAAATACAGTATGTCCTGCATGCTGTGTCATTAATTCCACAGCTTCTTGTATGGTTTTTTTATTATCCATTTCTTCTCTAAATCTTGTCAGAATAAACAAGCTATAATCAATAGAAAGAGCTATTATTACGGACATTACTATACTTGGCGCGATTGAAAGAATAGTATAATAGTCAGCTATTTTTGATAAAACAGAGAAACTGGTAAAAGTGCTTATACTTATAGTGAAAAGGGGTATAACCATCAATTTTATCTTTCTCAAGACAAAAGCTAACACAACTAATGCAATAGGTAATACTATTATGTCCATTCTTTTTAGGTCTTCAACTGTTGCTTTTTGAAAATCTTGTGTAAGTACGTCATTTCCTGTTAAATAAACATTATATTCTTCAGACATAGGATTTTCTTTAATAGTTTCTTTAATAAATTCTACAAAATTTTTCCTAGCTTTTTCGTTATCACTGTTCACTCTTATTACAATTAATGTTGTTTTCTCATTTTCAGAAATGAGTTTATTTGCAATATCAATCTGATTCAAGGATGTTAATGTAAAATAGTCTAAAACCCCTAATACTATTGAAGCGTGATCTGAATTGGAGATTTCGTTTGTTATGGTAAAACAGAATTGAGCAACTTCGGTATTAATGATACTTGAATCACCCGTAGATCTAACTAATATCAATATATTTGTTTCATCTGCAAAATGGGGAAACTCTTCTTTTATCAATTCTTTAGCTTTAAATCCTTCTGAATCAATAGGTGGAACAAATTCTGTTCTTGTTTTTTCAAAGAAAGTAGGACCATATAATAATCCTAATCCTAATACAACCATCCAAAAAATCAATATTGGTACTTTCAGCTGTCGTATCGTGTTATTATATCTGTAGATTAAATTCACAATTCTCACCACTATAAATTTATACTTTATCATTCATTTGTTGTCAGTAGTATAAACATATCTCGAAATATTTTTAAACTTAGTGTAAACCGTTTTGCTAGAAAGTTATGGAAAACAGTTCTACTCGCTTAAGTTCAAATTTAAGAAAAGTTTCAATTCAGAAAGCAGCTCTGGTGAGAATGGTAGAAGAGGGGGTTGAATCAGTCAGCATTCGAGCTATAGCAAAAGAAGCAAAAATTTCTGAAACACTCCTTTATCGTTTTTACAGGAATAAATACTCCATTTTAGCAGATTTTTGGAAAGAAGAGGTAGAACTTATATCTGTAAAAGTAGAAGAGATTTTTCAAACAATCAAAGTGCTTGTAACAAACATCGAAGAAGCATTACCTATTCTTATTAAATATATAAAGAAACTAATGAATGAACATAAGCTTCTGATTATGTTGTACATAAAAGAAGGAGAAAAACTTCCCGTTTATTTAGAAAAAGCTAAAGGTAGAATTTTAAAAAGAACAGACATTAATACAGATTTAAGATTCGAAGTCATTCTAAATAAGAGAACTGTGGATATAATTAGTTCTTATCTATCTCGTTGCAAAGCTGATGGATATTTGAGTAAGGAACTTAACACCCAAACATGTGCAATGCTTTTAATTACCATCGTTTGGCAAACAGTTTTGCTTAACCCTTACAAGTTTTTGGATCCTTCTTTATCCGAAGAAGCTTTTGAAGATTTATTAGATAATCAGATAGAAATTATCCTGAGAGGGATGAAACCACGTAAATAGTAAGAGAGAAACGTATTATTTTCACTTTAGAACGTTATCTATTCAGTATGTTAACACCTTGTTTCCGTTACGAAAATAATTTAAATGAATGAACAATTTAAGTTTTAATGACTGAAGATATAATCAGCAAAGCTATTGAGAAAGCATCCAATAGTGGTGCTTCTTTCTCGGAATGTCGTATTTTTGGTTATATGTATGAAACCATTTTAGTTAGGAATGGTTTAGTTGAGAGTATCAACAAATACTATGATCGAGGATATGGTGTCCGACTTATTAAAAATGGCGCATGGGGTTTTGCTTCTACAGCTGATGTCACTGAATCTACCGTTAATTCTGTTGTAGATTTAGCAATTAAAGAGGCTGAAGCTGCAAGTAGAAGGATAAAGCACCC
>CAZEQQ010000339.1:0-3531 GCA_964514425.1 uncultured archaeon | reverse complement strand
AAAGCTTATCCAATCCAAAGAGGTATTGGAGAAACTTACGACAAAGTTGCAACTTTTACATTTTTTGTTATCATTCCAGTTCTTATTTTACAGAAAGACATCCTTGAATTTATGGGAGAAGTTGCACCTATTCACCCTCTTTTACTTTATTTCCTCCTTTCATCAGCTATGACCGTTTTAAATTGGGTTGCAGTGTTCTTTGGTCCTATTTATGCCTTATTTCATCGTTGTAGTTTGCGTATGATTAGAAGAGGAGCGTATACTTGGGGGCATTATTATCAAAAGTTAGAAGACTTATTTGCTCTTCCTTATATAGCAACTAAATCATCTTTTAGTTTTTTTGATGCACCGCCTATATCTCAAGAAACCTATGTTGATTTTAAAAGAGAGATAATGAAAGATATTCTTGGTGTTAAAAAGAGGCTTGATCGAGCTATCATCAATAAAACTCCTGAAATTTGTGAACAAGTAGAAGACAGATTTAGAACTCTCATAAAACAAGATAACAGAGAGCGTTTGGACCTTTCTATGGTTCAAGATATTACCGCTAGAGGTTTTGCAATTCTCATTTGGAGGAGAGAAAGAAGATTGTTTCATTTCAAGAAACAACCTTCTGTGAAGGAATTTGCTAGACGCAATGATATTGATTATGAAACCGCAAAGAAATCATTAATTTTCATTACGGATAAATTAAGAAAAGGTTATGTTCCACGCAATCTTTTTCAATCTGTTCTACTTTCTGGCGCTTTAAAGGGTATGCTTAATATAGAAGACAAACACTCAAAATACTTGGAAGATTTAGAATTAAATAAATTAGCTTTTGCTCTAACTTTGGGAGGTGAAAGATATTTATTAGATATGTTTAACGAAGAAACATCATTTACTCGAGTAGTAAATTCTATTGTGAATTTCTTGTACGGATTTATTGTACCTCTAGTTGTTTTATCTACAGTTTTCTATGAATATGGTAAGCATATAATTTTACAGCTTAGATATACTTTCAGTAAAGGTTGGTATAAAAGATTTGCACCATATATTAAGGGCAGATATCTAGATGTTTTTCGATCTTTAAAGAAGAAAGCAATATTAGACGAGATAGAAGTGGTTGTTGAGAAATCTAAAGAATCCGATGTAAGTTTAGATTCAATAAAGATAGAAGAAGATGACGAGGAACTACAAATCAAAGAGGAAGATTTACAACAGAGTCAAGCGTTTAGAGAGGAACTACAAAAACAGAAAAAAGAAATTTATAAAAGAATTATAGGTTTTTTCCTTTTATTTTTCAAAATTTTACTCTATATCCCTCTCAGTATTTATTACATCTTTAAAACACTCATTGACATTTTCAGAGCTTTAATCAAGAAAAACACCAATGAAAATGAAATAAGGATGGTACAATTTGAGAAAGATTTGGCTGTAGAAGCTCTAGTATCCATGTATCAAGAAATTTATGATAAAATGATGTTACAAACTTTTAGTGTTAGTGATTACTATTAAGCACTATTCTGCACCTAACTACTAGTTGTAACTTTTTTTTTAGGTTTGTGTGAAATATAAGGGAAAATATGTAGATGATTAATTATGCTTAAACTTTAATACAGGGGTCTATTTTAGGATTTGTGGAAGTTCTAAATGACACAGATGTACTTATCTCTCTTGGCGTTCAGAAAGTTCGTATTCCGTTGATTCTTGATTTCTTAGAATGGTTTGATTTTTGTTCTTTTTTTCTGGAAAAAGTATATCTATTATATCTATATTTGTGAGCATATTTCCATACTTCAAATGAATAAAAGTTGAAACATTGTTCTCAATCAGTTCTGCGTCGATATTCGTGTTTTCTTCAATTTTGAGTTTAATCTCATCAGCAACTATGATAAAATTATCAAGGATGTTTTCTAATGTATAACCTTTTTTTAAGATCATTTTTATGTTATCAATGATGTTAATTAGGCTAATTCTATTATGAGAGTAAAAATAGTAGAAAAGAGAGTTGTCTTTCTCAAACAACTCCTGAAAGAATACATCTATCTCGCGCTTACTTAAGAAAAGTTTCAATTCACCATGATATGCATGTAAGAAGTCATAAATCAGTACTTCTATAAGTTTATTCAAGGATATAGTTTCAACTAATTCTTTTTCTACAAGAATCAAGATATTTGACATAAAATCCAGTTCAATGTAACGAGATTGAAGTTCTGCGATTGTAGAATAACCATCTATTAATTTTAAGATTGTGAAAGCATCAGGAAAATATTCTTTAATTTGAGTATAATCTTGCTCATTTTCAGCAAGATAATCTATGGCGAGTTCTGTCTTTTCAAGAATAATATTTTGATTTATGTCCATGTCTATCCTTACTGCTTTTTGCCATTGTAGGATACGAATAATTGTAAAAACAATTTGTTCGTCCACAGAAGTACTTAATGATAATTCCTTTATATTTCTCTTATTATCAATATCATCAAATACTATTTTCGAAAACAGATCCCAATGATAAGGCGAAGTACTAGTTTGTATCGGAACATAAAGGTTAGAGTTTTTATGGCAAGTAAAAACTAATTGAATTAATTGCTCCAGTTGATCTGTGCTGTCCCATATACTCTTTACAGCGGTTTTAAAATAATAATCATCTATAAAGTTAAACAATAGTTCATAGACAGATGGGCTAAAATTGAATAAGTTCTTTCCAATGATACAATAATAATGTTCATTTATCTCTCCAACCATACCTTCAAACGTATTTTGAGCAAATTGAATTATTTCTGCTTTTCCTGAAATTGTGCTTGTAATGAATTGAGCAAAAGCAGCAACAAATCCGCTAATTAACACAATATCTGGTTGTTCACCTTCTTTTTCATTGAGATTAAACGTATATATCGGTATACCATTAGAATCTATTATTAACATGTAATCGACACGTGAATTAACCATCTCCTAAAAAGGAAATTTCTTAAATAAAAGTATTTGGTTTAAGCTAAAAATGAAAGAAAAAAAGAAACTAAATTATTTTAAAAATTCTTCTGGACAAAGTAATTCCAAGACATTCATCCGCTCTAATGTAAAACTATGTCTATTGAGAATTTCTTCAAATACTGTTCCAAAAATTTTGGGAGTTTTTTCTTTGTCTATTTCTTTTAATTTTGATTGTATGTTTGCTATTGGCTTACTAAAGAGTTTTAAAATCTCATCGTGTGAATACCCCAATATTTGTAGATTTTCAAGTATTTGTGATATCTCAAAATCATTTACTATGTTTTCTTTAATTATATGTGAAAAAGGATTTTTCTGTTCTTTCAAAAGTTCTTTAAGGAGCGAGATAGTGTTTTTTGATGAAATGCTTTTCTGTATTTCTCTATTTAAAGCTACTAAATAGTCATAGATTATTACTTGCACAACATTCATCTTTGAAATAGTTTCAATCAACTCATTTTCTACTAAAACAGATATTTCAGGCAATATATCAACCATTTTCATTAAATCCTTTAAATCTTTAACATTTCTTTTTCCGTTTATAAAATTCAGAAGTTCTAA
>CAZEQQ010000338.1:0-3550 GCA_964514425.1 uncultured archaeon | reverse complement strand
GGCTAATTTCATCAGTTTAAAAGGACCAGAGGTTCTTAGTAAATGGGTTGGTGAAAGTGAGAAAGCTATACGCGAAATTTTTAGAAAAGCTCGTCAAGCTGCTCCATGTATCATATTCTTAGATGAGATAGATTCAATCACTCCAACTAGAGGAGGGCATACTGATTCTGGTGTAACAGAACGAGTAATAAGTCAACTCTTAACAGAAATTGACGGATTAGAGGAACTTAGAGGAGTGAACATTATCGCTGCAACAAACCGTCCAGATATGATAGATTCAGCTCTTCTCCGACCAGGAAGATTTGATCGTTTGATTAAAATTCCCCCTCCAAACTTCGAAGGTAGAAGAGAAATATTCAACATTCATCTTCGTGATACACCTTTAGACCAAGATGTTGATTTAGATGTTCTTTCCAAAGAAACAGAAGGTTTTTCTGGAGCTGATATTGCATCTATTGCTGCTGAATCAAAACTTATTGCTATTCAAGAATATGTTGAAGAACAAGGAGATAATTTCAAACCAGAGGAAAATGAACCAAAGAAGATAGACTGTAAAGTTACACAGAAAATGCTTCTGAAGGCTCTAGAAAGGACAAAACCAACCAAAGATAGAACTGTAACAGTTGGAAAGGATTTAAGAGAAGAGCAAGGTAAAAAAGATATGGGCTTTATTTAGCCTACTTCTTTATTTTTAGAGGTGAATTGAATGGCAAATTGGCAAAACACTAATGAAGAAAACCAAAATAAAGATGATTCTACAATAGACATTGATTCTCTTTTAGATATTTTTTCTAATACAACCAGGAGAAAGATTCTACAGCTTCTATCTTCAGAAGCACTTTATCCTTTTCAGATAGCACGTATCCTTGACATATCACCTCGTTTAATCAGTAAATACATTAAAGAACTTGAAGGTGCAGGATTAGTTTCAACTGATGAAAGAGATAGCGATAAAGGACCTACTCGTCGTTATGCTAAACTCAACAAATCCTTTTCTTTGATTATTGATGTTAGTCCTAATAATTTTGGGTTAAAAGTTGTCCCTATTTTTGAAATTGAAGATGATACGCCTAAAGAAGACCAAAATCGAGACGAAACTCAAAAGAAACAAGAATTACTTAAAAATATCTCAGAACTTTGCGATAAATTGCGACATCAACTCTCTAAAATTGGAGAGATTGAAGAAGAGAGGAGATTATTATTTAAAGACATAAATTCAAATTATAGTGTTTTGAATGATATTATTGAAAATGAGATTTATAACTACAGTGATCGAGTAATTATCAGAAATTTTCTAAAGATGCTTATTTCTCAAAAACAGAAAGAAGTTTCTTTAACGGATTTATCAGCCTCTTTGAGAGTGTGGAAAGGAGATTTACTTGCTCATATGACCAGAATGAGCGAAGAAACAGGATTACTTAAAGTTCGAGAAGATCAATCTGGAGAAATTTTCTTTTCAATCTAATTTTTTTAATATCACCCTTTTTCTTTTCTTTAGAAACAAATGTATGATAATTCAGCTAATATTGTTGTGCATGTCGGTCTCGATGATACTGATTCACTTGAAGGAAGTTGCACTACTTATATTGCTGCATTAATTATTGAAAGTATTTCCTCCTATGTTACTTTTCTTGACTATCCTCGCTTAATTCGTAATAATCCTAATATTCCTTGGAAAACAAGAGGAAATGGCGCAGTTGCACTTTCATTTTTTGTTCCTTCTACTCATTTTGAAGATACTTTAGAAAAGATTCTGTTCGTTGTTGAGAATAATTACAAGGGAGGAGAGAATACAAATCCAGGTGTAGTAATAGTTAAAGGAAATAAAATTAAGGAATTTAGTTTTTTTACATCTTTAGGGTTAACGACTTTTGTTTCAATTAAAACTATCAAATTATTACTCCTAAAAAATAAAATAAATTACCATCAAATCGGAAATGGTAGAGGTTTAATTGGTGCTATGTCTGCAATTGCAAATCAACTTAAACCTGGTGACGAAGATTTTACTTATGAATTGTTAACCTATCGTATCCCCTCCTCAATTACTAAACCTAGACAGTTAGATTTAGAAAAGATAAAAGAAATGGATACAAAACTTAGTCCTTTAGTTTACAATAACATTGATGATGAAGACGGTAGAGTCCTCATAGCTCCTACAGGTAATGATCCTGTTCTTTATGGTATAAGAGGGGAGTCTCCTGAAGTTCTATTGAATGCATTTCAAATGGTTCATTCTTTCGAACCTATTGAACGTTATTGTATTTTTAGAACAAACCAGTGCACTGAACAACATTTCAAATATGCTTCTTCTGATATTAAAAATTTCAATGTATTTCAAGGAGAGATAAAAGTTTTAACTAAACCTAAAACGCTCTTAGGTGGTCATGTTTTTTTTGAGGGAGAAGTTCAAAGTTCTAAAAAAGTCATTAACATAGCAGCTTTTGAACCTACTAAAGGGTTTAGAAAAGGTATTCTTTCATTATATCCTGATGACGTTATAAGAGGTTATGGAGGTATAAGATACAAAAAACCTTTTGGCAGATTTACACTGAACTTAGAAAAATGTGAAATAATAAAATTAAGTGAAGTGTACAAAGAAGAATCTCCTTTTTGTCCTCATTGCGTCAAACGAATGATAAGTAACGGTTTTAACAAAGGTCACAAATGTCGCAAATGTGGTCATAAAGAGCCCAAAAGTGTAAAGACAAAAACGCTTTTACCACGCAAACCTATAGATCAAGTGCTTATTCCTCCTGCGTCAGCTCAAAGACACCTTACAAAACCTTTACGACGTTATAATTTACCACCTCAAAAAGAAGTTAAAATTGTTTCTAACTGGTGGAAAAAATTTAATTAAAGATAAATTGCTACATTGCCCAATATTTAGAGACGGTTTGTCTCTTAATTTTCACTATTTCCTCAAGAGTTTCTAATTCATCAGGCGTTATCATTTCTCTATATTTCTTTAATAATAGTCTCGCATGATTCTCTGGAACATCAATATAGAGGACATCGCCTTCATTAATTTGTCTTCCTACAGTTGGTCCTCGGACGGAAATAGCTACCTCTAATCCCTTTTTCGCTGAAGTTACAGATTCACGGTTATCTTGTATTTGTTGTATCTTTCCAACCCTTTTGCTATCTTCTCTTATTAACATTGTAGTTGACGATATTGTTCCTGATAACACTTCTACTCCAACAACTGCGGGTTTTGATTTACGGAAAGTATGATGAGGCATGATTCTTATTTTTCCAGGTAAAATCATATCTTTCATTGATTGAGCTCGAGCAGCTTGTTCTGTATCTATTTTCCATCTTTCATACTCATCAAGCAAATTATAGATGACTTTTCCTTTGAAAACAGAAATCCCATTTATTTCAATTTCTTCTTCTGCATCAGGAAGAAGGTCAACATTGAAACATAGTATTGCACCATATTCTGGTGTTTTATGTGCTACAACAGCAGCATCTATAACATCACGTTTGTTTACATCGCCCACATCTGCTTTTTGAATGGGGATATTCTTCGCTCTTAGCATATCGACTATTG
>CAZEQQ010000337.1:0-3558 GCA_964514425.1 uncultured archaeon | reverse complement strand
TAGCTTGTTTCTTTTTCACTTTCAACTTTTTCCCTATAAGTTCTCGGCATTTAATATTTTGACCTATTGATGATAATCTAAATTCATAAAACTCTCCAATACACCGAGAATGCAGAACTTCTGCAGAAAAAATATTATCATACTTTATTGTCTCGCGTTTAGAAATTTCATAAATATCTACAAGTTCTGCAGGTAACAAGGCAATAGCTTGTGCATTGTGTGGAAGATTGCTTTCTACTCTTATTTTTTCATTTGTTTTTGTGAGAAGAAAAGTTTCTTCTTTCTCTTTTATAATTGTTCCCTCTATTATGTTTGATTCTGTTAAGAAATTACCGACATAGAGAGTTTTCGGATTATTATAAATTTCTTCAGGACTACCCATTTGAACAATTTTACCTTTATGGAATACTGCTATTTTGTCAGCTACCCTCATAGCTTCGTGAGTGTCATGAGTTGCATGAATACAGGTGAGTTTCAAATCTTTAATCAGCTTTCTCAGTTCAACTTGCAACATTTCTCTTATTTTAGCATCCAAAGCTCTTAAAGGGTCATCCATTATGAGTAATTTTGCTTGAGCAGTAATTGCTCGTGCTAGAGCTACACGTTGTTTCTGACCTCCACTTATTTCTTCAGGATAAGATGTTTCCTTTCCTTGAATGTTTAACAGATTCATTAGTTCTGAAGCTATAATTTGTGATTCTTTAAGTGGAAGATTTTTAACCTTTGGTCCAAATAGGATATTATCTTCGACCAACATATGAGGGAAAAGGTTGTATTCCTCAAACACAAAGCCTACTTCTCTATCTTCTGCGGGAATAGAAGTAACATCTACACCATCAAAATAAATCTTTCCTGAGTTAGGGGATATTAATCCTGCTAATAGATACATTGTAGAAGTTTTTCCTGCACCGGTTGGACCTAAGATTGCGAGGTATTCTCCATCTTCTACTTCTAAGTCTATTCCATCTAAAGCAATAATGTCTCCATAAGTTTTTGTTAATTTTTCGCACTTTACATGAACCATAATTACATCTCCAATGCTGTTTTGATACCTTCTTTCGGAAATGGGAAAGTACGAGTTAGTTCAGGTTCAATTACAAGTTCAACAGATTGATTAGGAGCATATCTCACTGGATCTTTCGAATGTATTTTAACTTCAACAATTTGTTGATTTTCTAATTTAACTTGAACTCTTCTAAATAGTCCAAGAAACTTATCTTCAACGATAACACCCTTGATAGTATTTTTCGCTTTTCCTAGTTCTGATGATATCTTAAGAAACTCTCTCCTTACGGCTAAAACAGCCCGAGTTCCTCTGGCTAATCCAGAATTATGTGCTGTGACTATAGACTTTCCTACCTTGAGTTTAGCATATTTTTCTTTATCATCTACTATTATACAATTAATAAAATCTGATTCACCAACGAAAAATGAAGAAAAGATGTGGTTTGGATGAAAAATGACATCTTCTGCACTTCCAATTTGAATCAATTTTCCTTTATTCATTACCACAACTCTATCACTTATTGACAAGGCTTCAGATTGATCATGAGTAACGTGGATAGCTGTAAGTTGTTTAGCCTTTACTAAATTACGAAGGAAGTGTTGAAATTCTTCTCTTATTTTTTGATCTAATGCCCCTAATGGTTCGTCTAATAAGAGTATTTTCGATTCGGAAGCTAATACTCGTGCTAAAGAAGCTTTTTGCATTTCTGGTGCAGAAAGTTCTCTTGGGAAGTTATATGCACGTTCCGTAAGTTGCACAGCTTTTAAAGATTCTTCAACTAAATGTTCTATCTCTTTTCGTTTCTTACCTCGCATAGTAGGTCCATAAGCAATATTTTCCCAAACAGTTAAATTTGGAAAAAGAGCAAAATGTTGAAACACAAAACCTATATGACGGTCTTGTATACTTAATTTTTCTATTTCTTTATTGTCAAAATAGATTTTACCACTAGTAGGCAGGATTGTTCCAGCAATTAATCGTAATGTTGTTGTTTTACCGCATCCTGATGGACCTATTAACGAGAGATATTCTCCATCTTCGATAATAAAACTCACATCATCTACAGCTTGAGTATTATTTGGATATATTTTTGTTAGATGTTGTAGTCGTATTTCTGGCATCATATCACCTCTTTTTGTACATTATCCATCTTAATACCAATAATAAAAGGAAAGAAATAGAGATTAAGATAACCGCAGAAAAAGCAGCTGCAGGAAAGATTGAAGATTCAAAGAAATCAACTAATATTACAGGTATTGTACGTTCCGTCCCCATTGTTATAATTGTAGCCCCTGTTTCACTCATTGAACGAGTGAAGGTCATAATAGCTGCTGCTATAAGACCACTTTGAAGAAAAGGTAATGTAACTGTTCGAAAAGCAGTTACTTTAGATGCCCCAAAAGAATAAGCAGCTTCATCATACATAGTTGGTATAGCAGAGAAAGCACCTATGAGTGGCCGAACACAATAAGGATAAGTGAAAGTTAAATGAGTTATCACAATCATCCAAAAACCCGGAGAAAGGAGTTGTAATCCATTTGTACCCCATAGAAAGAAAATCGAAAAACCTAAAGCTGCGGTAGGGATAACTAAAGGAATATCAATTAAAGCATCTAAAAAGTTCTTTAGTTTTAGATTTGTAGTCTTAGCAATAATTAAAGCCATAGGTGTTGCTAGTATTATGTTTAACACTGTTACAAGCAGAGCTATCTCTACAGAAGTGACTAGTGAATGCATTATTTCATCTATTTTTCTATCTGGAGCTTCAAATACTTGATAAATCATTCCTTGCTGAACCTCACCAGTATAAGGCGATTTATTCCACCACATGAAAAGGTAATAAATTACAAAAAGGGAGGGGATAAAAACTAATAAGAAAAAGAAGAAATTTGCGAAACTATCTCTTGTTATTACAACAGGTTTAGAACTTAATCTTCTTTCAAAAGTTGGAAAGACTTTTTTCCATGGCAATCCTACTTTACGGGCAAAGACTCTAACGAATGTGAGAAGAACTAAACTAATAATAATCATGATAAACGACAAAAATGCTGTTGTAGGAATTTTCATACCTTTCATCCAAGATATGATAACAACAGGAGCAGTTTGTGATACTCCTGCAACAATAAGAGTTGCACCTGTTTCTCCTAAAGATCGGGTAAAAGCTAATACTGACCCAGCAAGTAAACTTTCTTTCATTAAAGGTAAAGATATTAATTGGAAGATTGTTACTGGAGACGCACCTAATGTTTTTCCTGCTTTTTCAATGTTTAAATCAAGGTCATCGATGATGCCTTTAATTGATCGTGTAACATATGGAAAACTAAAAGCAATGTGTGTTAAAATAATAAGAATTGGTCCTGTTGATACTAAACCTACTTCATAATTTAGAAGAGCAGATATTCCGTTATTTGTTCCCCAAAAGAGATAGATGGAAAACCCTAGAGCACTCGTAGGGACAGCCATTGGCAGATCTACAAAAGTGTCCAAAATATTTTTTCCTCTGAATTCATATCTGGAAAGGATCCAAGCCATAGGTACTCCAATCAAAATAT
>CAZEQQ010000336.1:0-3568 GCA_964514425.1 uncultured archaeon | reverse complement strand
TCCTGCCCCTAAAGTTATAATTAATACAACTATTTTATCCTTAAATATTCCTCGTGGGATGCTAATCCATCTATCCATGAACACCTTAAATTGTCCAGTAGGACCCCACCAATAGATTGGTGTTCCAAAGACCCATATTTGGTTCTTTTTCATTTTTTCAACAATTTCTTTCATGTCATCGTCATAAATACACTCTTTACTTTCGTCACATTGGTCACAAGCTTGACAAGGTTGTATTTTCAACTCATTGAGTACAATCTTTTCTATTTCTGCATTTCCATCTTTAGCTCCTTCTAAAAATGCATCTACCAACGTTTCTGTATTAGCATTTCTTCTTGGGCTTCCACTTATCCCTAAAACAGATATTTTAGTCATGATAACCTTATGGGTTGATTTTCTTAAAAATCTTGTCTGATGTAACATGATAACCAAATAGTCTTGAATTAAAGTTCTCAAAAATCACGAAAACATGAGTTTCTAATTTTTTCTTTACTAGTTCTTAGTTAAAAATAGTTTTATACTTCTCAAACTACTATGTTATTATGGCAACAATTACTTTTCAAGAGTATATCAAGAAATCGGGTCAAATGCTCGAAAAATATCGTTCTAACATTGATCACCTAAGAAAACTTATACAACAAATTGAAAACAAATTTTTCTTACCTGAAGAGATGGTAAACTTTTATTATGCGAATAAAAGTGAATATTCCATTTGGAAAGATCTACAAAGTAACATTATTTCATTAGAGGATGCTTATCTAGAATTAGTAGAAAATATGATGGAAGCCATTTCTTCTCCAGAGGATTTCAATTTTCTTTTGGAGGATGGCAGAATTCCCATTCTTGAATATAAGGATGTCGAAGGCGATGATGAAGATGAAGGCGAAGAAGAGAGTACCAAGGAAGAATGAAATATATTTCCTTTTTATAAAACTATAAATACCCTAAGAAAGATAATCTTAGGTATATGAAATATCTCAAAGATAGTATCTATTATTCAACACTTGTTCGAAAAAATATCGAAGACGTTTGGGAAGCTTTTATTGATGTTAATAAGCTTCGCTCTTGGTTTTCGCCTTCTGTAGAGATTAGTTTTGAAACCAATAGTATAAAATTAGTTTGGGTGGATTGGGGAAAATATCGAATTTATACAGAAGATCGGGGAAGTATTTTAAACGTTGAAAAACCTCACTGTTTTAGTTTTTCTTGTCATCCTTATGATCCTAACCATGAAATAATTGTAAAAATTACTTTAGAAGAAGTTTCAGAAGGAACTCTTATCCGTTTACATGAGTATGGCTATCAAAACATTGAAGGCATTTCGCGAGCAATGGTTTCTCGAGCTGCAGGATGGGGAGAAGTTCTTACAATGCTCAAAGTATATCTAGAACATGGAATTAAATGTTGACAAAACTTTTCTAGCTATTTTCCTCTTTTGTTTTGTTCTCATTTCTCTGTAAGGCACAACTAGAAGTATAAAAATTCAGTAATATCCAGTTTAACTGCATTCTTTAACAACAAATTGTATTTAAAGGAGTTAAGCAAAAAGCTTTATTTATTACAAAAAGGAACTAGTGATTATGAATAGACAGAAAATAATAAAATTTCAATTGTTTCCTTTTCTTATTACAATTCTTTTATTTTCTAGTTTTATGGCTCCTTCAGCCCTAGAAAATGAACAACAAACATTAAGGAAAACAGCAATACTAAACCAAAGCGAAAACTCTAGCTATGGGTTATTACAAGGTAATCATCTTATGGAAAAGCAGATTATCTCAACTGATTATCCCTCTTCAGTTAGATACACCCATCCTAGTGTAAGTCTTACAAAAACTTTAGGGAATAACGAAAGCCAAGAATATCATTCTTCAAGTTCTTCTCCCTACAGTGAATTTAGGTATTATGATTCTTATGAAGATAAAAGAACAACTTTGCCTTCACATGTAATAGCCAAAAACCTTACTGACAATATACCCACTCTAAACCTTACTACTTATATCGAATTCATGGGATTATTGGATCTAGACGATAGAACTATAGTTTTTGCAAAAAAAGATGTGCTATATGCCTATACAATTATACTTCCAGAAGGTAACTATTATGACCTAAATATAAGAACTACAGAAGATACTAATTTTTACATTACTCAAGACAAAGTTTTTGTTAATTCTTTCATAGTGGATGGAAAAACACGTTCTTTACAAAGATTATTCCCTTATAAAGGAATGAACTTAACACTTTATTTCTACTCTGCTTCAGAAAGTTATATCATTTTTGAACCTATCAATTTGAAACCTAAAGAGTTGGCTCTTAATCAGCCCTATTTTGAATACTATTACAATGAAGCAGACCAACTATGGAATGAGACTACTCAATCTTTCGAAAAAAATTGGAATAAATATAATACTCACGCTTTTTATATGAACATCCCAAAAGGAGCTTATGTTATTGAATTCGAACCATTAGATAAAACAAATATAGCAGATTGTTATCTTGACCACCCCGTTATTATAGAACAAGTTAATTTCGCTCCTGCATATTTCCAATATATGCTTGGGACTTCTGGAAGTTTTTACAAAACTTATTTTGAGTTCTTTGAAAATACAACAATCTATTTCTTAGTTATAGGACAAGAAGGAAAAGGATTTGATTATATTCTCAATGTTAAAGACTTAAACGGTCCAGAATTAAAAGAAGGAGAGGTTCTAGAAATCGATGACACAAAAATTTATTTTGAGTTTAATTTAGATAAAACTGCAGTTTGCTACTTCAACTCTTCACATAATATTAATAATAATTTATTTTATTATTCTAATGGGAATCATAAATATATCTCTCTTGTTATGTCAACTTCAGGTACATTTTTACTTTTACAACCAGGCAAATATTATTTTACTTCATTTACTGCTGTGACAGTAAAAGCGAATTATACTGTGACACTTTTTGAACCCACGGTATTTGATTACCAAACAACTTCATCATATGATTTCCAACTGAACCAAATAAATCAAGAATTACCGACGGGGGCTATTCTTTTAGAAATGAACATGGAACCATATACTTTTACCAACTTTAATATAACATTCAAAACCCAAAATAATTATACTGTACCTTTAGCATTCTATCATTTTGAAGGAATCTCTCCCTTCCAATTTTCCACGACTTCAACAGTTTTTGGAAACCAAGAATCTAATGAGGAGTTTCAATCTTATATATCGAATAACACAGAAATGGCAAATTACTACTCTACACCTTCTAGAACAAAGAAATATTTAATGATACTTGTTGGCTTTATTTATAATAACACACTATATTCAGAACCAAACTACGGTGATCTTATAACAAATAAAACAATGTTAGACTTCTCTTTGATATTTACAGGAAATGACGCTCCTTTGGTTCTTAAAGAAAATAATGTAGGAGTATACGATGCTAATGTTACTATGGTCGATAATAAGGGGTTATATAATACTAACCTCTATGAACACGAATATGATAGATTGTTATACGTATTAGATGTTGAAACTGAACTCTATAACTGGATAAATGTTGATATATTATTAACCAA
>CAZEQQ010000335.1:2486-3584 GCA_964514425.1 uncultured archaeon | reverse complement strand
TTGGACTTTTAATGACGTTGTTAAAGATCTTAAAAAATTTGAAGACAATGTGATTAATGGGCACAAAAAAGGGAATTGACTGATCTAATTTCTTCTACTACATTTTGTATTGCATTTTTCTTTTTTGTATATGTTTTCTAAAAATGTCATTAAATTTAGACGGAAAAATGCTTACTTCTTTCAAACTCAAATAGAGGAAAGATGTTCCAAGTCTTCCGCATGCAGAAATGAGTAGAGCTAGAATCACTGCTAATTTGAATCCCATTGGAAGGGTTAATGCATCAACTAAGTAACCACAAGTTAGTGAACCCAAAAACTGTGCAACTCCAACTCCCATGTTATATAAACCAAAATATGTTCCTCCAGATTTTTCAGGAACAATGTCAAATAAATAGGCTACAAGACTTGGAAAACCTATATTAAAAAGAGCAGTGAAGAAAAAAGTAATGACTAACAACTGCCACATGTTAGATGCTAGAAGATAACTAACAGGAAAAGTAAAAAGGATTAATCTATTAAAAAACAGTAGTTTAGTTCTTCCGTATCTATCTGATAATTTTGCACCAATATTAATAAAAAGAAGAGAAGTAATGGCATAAATAATATTAAAGTAAGCTATTTCTAGTACTGTTGCACCAAAGAAAGTTTTATCTCGCAATACGATAGGTAAAACAGGCCAAGCAAAAGCGTAAAAATAGCCTTGAATCATGGATATGATGAAAAATTTTTTGAAAGGCTTGTTTTTTAGGCAATCTTTGATACCTTCTAATTTTTCAACTGGATCATTTAGAGTCTTACTTTTCTTTTTATAAGGTTCTTGAATTATAAGAAGAGGAATGGCACTTATGATACTAAAAAAAATTGCTCCTACAATAGGAATCCAAATGTATCGTTGAATATTGGTATCATCAAAAAGAATTGTAAGAATGAATCCTGTTAAAATTGTAGTAATTATTCTTCCAATAGAATCATAAATGATGAGATTTCCAGCTAATTTGGCTCTGACTTGCTTTGGAAATAACTCGTTTTGTAAAGCTGTCCAAGCAGGACCTCCAAAACTCATAATGAGATTAACAGCAGCAATAATAAATATGATAA
>CAZEQQ010000335.1:0-2476 GCA_964514425.1 uncultured archaeon | reverse complement strand
TAGGATTTTTTATCCAAATAAGAAAAAGATAAGGAAAAACCCAAAACAAAGTAGAGAAAAACACAAAAGGAATTCTTCGATGAACAAAATCAGACATTTTACCGAAAATTGGTGTTAGGAAAGTAGAGAGTAAATTACTTATGGATTGTATCCATGCTAGAATAGTAGCATTAGAATTCATATCAACAGCTAAAATACCAATGTAAGGACCAACTAACCCACCTGCCATAGCTGAACTTGTTGTTCGAACATACATAGCAGAAAGTTCTTTCTTTAATCCTTTTTCACTTTCTTGAGTGTTTAATGGCTGTTCTATGTTCATTGTGTCGAACTTCTACATCAGTTTAAAAACTTATAATTAATGCTAAATTTATTGTAATATCTTCGCAACGCTTTAAGTTAGCATAACTATTTATATCAGACAAAATTATTTTTGGCTAAGAATTAAGAATTGATACTTATGATAGATGAAGATTACATCGTTGAAACGGAGAATCTTGTAAAAGTGTATAAAACAGGAAAAATCAAAGCAGTAGATAAACTTAACTTAAAAATAAAAAAGAAAGAAATCTATGCCCTCATTGGTGCAAATGGATCGGGAAAATCTACAACTATTAATATGCTAACAGGCTCACTCTACCCAACTTCTGGGTCAATAAGAGTGTTTGGAGAAAATATCCCAAAAAATAGAAAGGGAATAGCGCGATTTATTGGTGTTGCTCCACAAGAATATGCTATATATCAAGACCTTTCAGTATATGAAAATATAGAATTCTATGGAAAACTCTATGGAATGTCAAAACAAGACATTAAACAGAAAATTGATGAACTTTTAGGTATTTTACGAATACTAGACCGAAAGAATGATTTGGTAAAGAACCTTTCAGGAGGAATGAAAAGAAGAGTAAGTTTAGCTTGTAGTCTGATTCATTCTCCTAAATTAGTTTTTTTTGATGAAGCTACAGTAGGTGTAGACCCCGTTCTGCGTTCTTTCTTCTGGGAATACTTCCGTTCTTTAAGAGATTCAGGCTCAACAATTATTGTCACCAGCCATGTCATGGACGAAGCAGAAAAAGCGGATAGAATAGGATTGATGAGGGCGGGTAAATTGATTGATGAAGGAACACCGACGGAACTCAAAGAAAATTATAAGGTCGGTTCTATTGAAGAGGTTTTCTTAAAAGTAAGTGATGGAGTGGTGATAGATGGATAAAGAAAATTCCTCCCTTTACAAAACCTCCTTTTCTATTCAACGAACATTAGCAATAACATCAAGAGTTATTCGTCAAATAACAAGGGATAGGAGAACATTTGCAATGTTACTTGTCATTCCTTCTATTGTTATGCTCATCTTTGGTTTAGCTCTTGGAGGAGAAGTAAACAATGTACCTGTTGTTATTGAGAATCTGGATCAAGGATACACTATTGGACCATTTAGCTTCAATGTTGCAGATAATTTGACTGATGCTCTAGTAGAAGATAATAGAGTAGCAATTAGTTTCGGATCTTACACCGATAATATTGAAAATGTTGAAAATGGAAAAATATCTGCGAGTATTTTGATACCCGAGAATTTCTCTGAAAGCATCTACAGACAAGCCATTCTACAGGAAAATGTTGTTATCAGTATAACAGTCTATTTAGATGGAACTAAGCCAATGATAAGGTCTAGTATAATGGGGGCTTTAAGAGATGCCATACAAGAAATCTTTGGTGATCTTGGTATAACAATAAACCAAACACTAGCATTTGGTGGTGCAGAATATTCAGGATTAGAAATAAGTATTCCTGGAGTAATGGGTTTTGTATTAACTTTTCTTTTAATCTTAATCTCTACTTTAACTTTGGTGAGAGAAAGACTAGCTGGTACTCTTGGAAGACTGTATGCCACTCCTTTGTTAGCTAAAGAACGTTTACTAGGTTATACTATCGCTCTATTGTTTCTAGGAATAACTATGACCACAGTCGTGCTTATATTTGGATTACTAGTTTTTGGTGCACCAGTGAAAGGGAATGTATTCTTACTCATATTTGGAGCTTTGCTTTACGCTTTAGTACATGTTCTTATCTCAATATTTCTAAGTAATTTCGCTGAAAATGAATTGCAAGCAGTGCAAATGGCACCATTAATAGCTTTACCCTCAATGGCTTTAAGCGGGATGATGGTTCCTGTAATAAGTTTCCCTATATTTGTGCAATATCTATCAAAAATTATACCTTTAACTTATGGAATCAATATATTCGAGGGGATTATGCTTAAAGGATGGGGATTAAAGCAATTGTGGGTAGAGTTTCTAGTTGTTGGTATACTAGCTATTACTTTTCTAATCCTAGCCTTTATTACGATAAAAGATAAAATGGAAGATTAATATTAAACCTTTTTTTTAACTAATATTTCCCTTCCTTAACTGTTTCCATTTTTTCGTTTAATTTCCTTCTTTTACCTTAAATCTCTTCAATATAGGTGTCCTATATA
>CAZEQQ010000334.1:0-3589 GCA_964514425.1 uncultured archaeon | reverse complement strand
TTTTGTCTTTTGACCATTTTTTTTGTGGAAAATGAAAAAGCTACAACTGAAGAACCATAAGAAGAAATAGCATAATCAATAGTTTGAACATCTTTAAAAAAATCGTTAATAACAATTTGGCTTTTACGCTCAACTCTGATAGCATTAGGAGAAATGATCAAAACATCATTTCTAGAACGTAAGGTTTGAATAAAGTTAAGTACAAAAGATAAAAAGAATTTAAGCCAAAGCAATAGAGCCAAAAAAAGCAAAACAAAAACAAAAATGTACTCTAGCTCAATACTAAAAAAAAGAATAAGAGTAAAAATTAAGGCTACACCAAAGAAAAACAAAAAGAAAGAAACAAAAAAACCAAAAATATAGGTGATAGGACCATAAATAGTCTGAAAACGAAAAATGTGACCATTAAAAATCAAGTCTAACAGAGTTTCTTCATTAAAATAAGTGCAACTATCAGCATATACAGAACTCATAAATGAAAAGAAAGAAAGGAAATATAAATACTTAACTGATTTTTTTTGGCTAAAATAGTTTAAAATATAAAATTTTGTTTATTTAGAATGTCAGATGTTGTTTTAGCGAGTTTCTTTGAATTGGTAAAATTAAAAAGTAAAAAAGAGCTAGGTAAGAAGAGATTGAGAATAATGATCAAAGGAAGGAGATAAGAAGTAAGAGGAGGGAAAGTTAAAGCATAATGCTCCAAGGGTATAAGATAGCGTAAAGAAAGATTGAAAAGAGCAAAATAAAGGAAAGTGAAAAGAATAGTTAGCCCTGCTGTACTAAACCAGTAAAGGAAATTATTAACTATTCTTAAAGAAATCATCTGTTTAACATTATAGCCTCGAATGTTTAACTTTGCAAGTAAAAAGGCATCATTTCTATAAAGTTGAAAGGAAAGGATAAGAGAGATAATAGCAAGAGTGGAAAGTAAAGTCCATGAAACTAAAGTAGGTACAAGAGTATTAGTTTGATCAGAAGTATTCAACTCTAGTGCTTGTCTAGGTATACCTACGACACTGTCTAATAATTTCACAAACTCACTAACATCATATCCTTCATTCAAACTGATAAAAATGTACTTAGAAGTAGAAATGTTGAGGGGAGAATTCATCGCAGATGTAGAAACAAGATTGAGAATAGGTTCTAGAGAACGATACCCCAGGGATTTAGGTTCAAATGGGTTATACGAAGCTGTATCATAAATAGTGGCATTAAGATCAAGAAGTCTGTCTTCAATTCGCACTCTAATCCATAATTCTTGGAGATAATAGTGATGATAAGTATTGAATGTATGGGAACCTAAGACAATTCGAGAAGGGTCTTCTATCATAGCCTTTAGGGTACCAGAGAAACTATTCCTGAAGAAAATGTTAGAAGTTGTTTTCTGGTTGTATTCAAGTAGTGAAGCAGGGTCAAGTAGGAAGAATTGCGCATGATGATTAATTTTGGAAATTATTGCCCCTTCACCTTGGTATACAGGGAGAAATACACGCACAGCAGGAGTTTGGAGAAATTGTTCAAGAATAGTGCCATTAAAAGTAGCTTCATCAGAATAAATGAGTATATCTCCATTAGAGAGGTAACTATTTTTACCTTGTGAATTGATAAGCATAGTATTAGCAATAGGTAAGGCGAGTAAAGTGAAAAAGAATAGAAAGCAATAAAATTTGCCAAGATTTTGTTTGTCATACAGAAATATTCTGAAAAATTTCTGATGGATGACAAAACTAACTGTGTCGTTATATTTACGATAGATGAAATTATGAAAACGGGCAAGAAGGAGGGGGATATAATTAACCCAAAAAACAATGGAAGCAATAAGAAAAACTGTATTAGTGAAACCGAAACTAAACGTAAGATAGCGATCTATACCTGAAGGATTACTAGGATAGACACCATCACCAAATATAGCATTCATAAGAAAGAAAAGTGCAGTTTCAATGTAGGAAGAAAGATTAATCTTGAAAAGAATAGAAAAAATGATACTCCAATAAGGATAAGTTACAAGAAGACCGCTAATAATCGAAATAATCAAAGCAATAATTATTGTCTTGTATTTGGGACGAGGGGGTTGAGTGTTTATCGAAGAGATAAATGTGTTAAGCTGTTCTGAAGCAGTTGTAAGAAGAGAATAAGATTCCCTTTTAGGATTAGTAACATGGTAGAAGGAACGAATTTGGAGAAGAAAGAAAGCAAGAAAAGAGAAGAATAAAACACTAGAACTGATGTAAAATATAGTCGGATTAGCTCCAAGGAGAGAAAGATAAAGAAAATTGAATACAACCATAATGAAAAATAGCAAAATTGAAAGCAAAAAAAGGAGAAAAAGAAAAGTGTTAAAAGTTTGTTTCCGAGAAAAACCCTTCATCCACAGTTTTATAGACATAGTATGAAGAACCTGTTTAAGACGAGTGTTGAACAAACGAGCAAAATAGAAAAGAGAGAGTAAGAGAGGGAATGTAATAGCAAGAAAAATGAGATTAGAGTTAACGAGATCAGAACGAATACTAGTAACAGAGTTATAAAGGACTGTACGATAATAAAGAGAAATATAATGCTGTTCAAAAACAGATAAATGAACTTTTGAATCAGTGTCAAAAGAAGAAATCTTTGTCTGAAGTGAATTATACTGTAAATCAGATAATAACTCGCGATCATAACGTAAGGAGTAACAAAGAAAAACTAAACGTTCGATATTAGTTAAATTGAGAGAACTGTCAGGAAAAATAATAAAATCATGGAAACTAGAATGAGTTTTAATTGTAGTGCGTGTAATATAAATATCAGCAAGATTAGTGATAAAGGGAATTTGGGAACTATAAGGTAAAATGCTCTTTACGGTGTAACTATGATTACTATAGATAAAGGATGAGCCTACAGTCAAATTATAATGTGAAGCATAGCCAGAAGTTATAAAAACCTCTGCAGATTCAAGAGAAATACCAAAAAAGGAGGAAAGAAAAGAAGAAGAAATAAAATAGTAATGAGCATTAAATAAAGGAGAAGAATAGTTAGCAGCGGAACAAAACAAACTAGAATAACTAACATAATTACCATTAGATAAAAGAGAAGAGTAGTTAGTAACTAATTGGGGAATCTTTTGAAAATCAGTATGAGTAGTCTGAGAAGGGTCGAAACGGATAGTAAAATCAATTTCATTATTCAAAGCATGGTCAGCATAGTTCTTTTCCATAACCAAACCAAAAACTATGAGACTCTGAATGTAAATAAAAATGAAGAATACAATCAAAAAGGAAGTAAAGAACTCTTTTCTTAATCCCCGAATAAAGTTTAAAGACATTCTTAATGGAAACACAAAAAGTAGTAAAATAAAATCTATATAAAATTGTCTATTAAAGGTTACAATAGTATCAATCATTGATACATACTGAAAATCATTGATAGGCTTTAAAAACAAAATAAAGATTATTTATGATATCTGCTGTATACTAAAATGTGATAAAAGGAGTATAATAAAATAGAAAGATGAACTGTTTGTAATTTATGCATTACATTACATAAAAAGTGGGAGATGGTTTTCTTTAATAATAATATCCCCGAATGTTTACACGCATAGTATTTTTATGGT
>CAZEQQ010000333.1:0-3596 GCA_964514425.1 uncultured archaeon | reverse complement strand
AGACTGATGAAAAACTATGTTTACGAAAATAGCGTACTTTTTGAAGTTAGTTTGATAAAAGGTAAAATAAAAGACATACCCATGCCAGCAATATATGGTAGAGAAGAATCATCAATAAAACTAATAAGATTCATTAAGTCAATACTTGCATATAGTTTAAAGACACTATATTGGAGAGTTTTTAGAAAGAAAAGAAGAATTTGAGAGCTAATTTCTAGTTTTATCCTATTAAAGTCAAGATTAAACAATGTATAGTGTTTCAATTTTCAATAGAAAGATATATAACATAAAGAGATAAGAATTGCTTAATTTAAAATGTAAAATGTAAAGGTATTAGTTACAATTAAACGCGAATTATGGTGATAAAGTGGAAAAAATATTAGAAAATAAAACAGTATTATTAGTAGGAGGGACAGGATCTCTAGGAAATGCACTATTAAAAACAATGGCATCAGCAAAATATGGAGTGCCAAAAGAAATAATCATTTTATCAAGAGATGAAACAAAACAATACAAAATGCAACAAGAATTCAAACAAAAAGAAAGAGACGATGTTAACGCAATCAATTTGCATTATATTATAGGAGATATCAGAGACAAATACACAATTAGATCTTCATTAAATAATGTGGACATTGTATTAAATCTGGCAGCACTAAAACATGTTCCCCCCTACGAATATTTCCCAAATGAGGCAATAAAAACCAACTTATTAGGGGTTCAAAATATTGTTGATGAAATAAAAAATGGAGATTATAATATCGAAACAATGTGTCAGATATCAACAGATAAAGCATGCAAACCGGTTAATGTGTATGGGATGACAAAAGCTATAGCAGAAAGGGTAGTGATAAGTGGAAATTTAGCAACTGTTGATACAAATTTCATTTGTGTAAGATATGGAAATGTAATAGAATCAAGAGGGTCAGTTATTCCTTTCTTTAAGGACTGTATACAGAAAAACAAAGAAATCCCTCTGACACATGAAGATATGACTAGATTTATGATGACATTAGAACAATCTTGTGAACTGATCTTTCGTGCTCTAGAGAAAAAAATACCTGGTTCAACTTTAATCCCACAATTAGTGTCTTCAAAAGTCGTTGATCTCATTGAAGTACTAAAAAACCATTACAATAAACCAAATATAAAAACAAAAAACATAGGTATAAGACCAGGAGAGAAAATACATGAAGTGTTAATTAGTGAAGAAGAATTTTCTCGAACTAAAATCATAGGAGAAGACTATATCATTTTACCCCAATTGAGAGATGACCTTTATGGATCACAATTCCAGAAATTCTTCAAAAAATACGATGAAAGCAAAATTGAAGAAGCTAACCTTAAAGAAGAATACTCGTCAAAGAATAGTAATGTCAGTGTAGACGAATTGAAAGACCTTTTACTAACTTACGGAGTGTTAACATGAAAGTATTAGTACTTGGTATTTCAGGAATGTTAGGAAAAAGTATTTTTTTAGAATTTTCAAGAAGAAAAATAGAAACATACGGTACTTTAAGAACCATGTCTCCTTTACTCCTTAAATTATTTGGAGGGTACAGTCAAAACATCTACGAAAATGTACATGCTCGTGATATGGAACAAATAGAGGGGATAATCACCAAAGTTACCCCTACTATTGTAGTAAATTGTATAGGAAAAATTAAACAGAAACATGAATCTAATAATACAGATTATTTTTTAATAAACTCCAAGTTTCCTAGAGATTTAAATATATTAGCTCTAAAATATCACTTTAAATTGATACACTTTAGTACTGATTGTGTATTTACGGGAAAAAAAGGTCTTTATCAATCAACGGACATCCCTGATTCCCAAGACGGTTATGGTCTTTCTAAGTATTTAGGAGAAGTTGAAGGAAAGAACGCGTTAACTATTAGAACCTCAATTATAGGTTTTGAAATAAAAGATAAGGTTAGTCTTCTAGAATGGGTTCTATCCAGAGACAAATCTCAACCTATTGAAGGACATAAAAAAGCTATATGGTCAGGATTCACCACTCCTTATTTAGCCTCACTTTTATGGAAAATTGTTTCAACAGGTAAAATAGACAACTTAAGCGGTATAATTCATCTTAGTTCTTCTCCCATTAACAAATATGATTTATTAAAAATATTCAATGATGTTTTTACTCTTGACCTTACAATAGATGTAAATGATTCAGTAGCTATAGACCGCTCTTTAGTTAGTTCTCCTGAAGTTTTTGACATTCTAAGTGAAAAGAAAACACATGAAGAAATGATTAAAGACCTCTTAAAAAGCTATGAATACAATATTTTGAAAGGGGAAGTCCAATGAAAAAACCCAAAGTGTTAACATTAGTAGGCACAAGACCTGAACTCATCAGGCTCAGTCGCATCATCCCTAAACTAGACCTTTATACCGACCATGTTTTTGTCCATAGTGGACAAAACTATGATAAGAACCTCAAAGAGGTTTTTTTTACTGAATTAGAGATTAGAAATCCTGACATTGTTATAGAATCAAAATCAGATTCATTTGGAGAACAGATCGGCATAATATTGAAAGAAATAGAAAAGATATTTAAGAAGATAAAACCCGATTTTTTCCTCATTTTAGGTGATGTCAACACTTGCTTAGCGTGTATAATAGCAGAAAGAATGGGTATTCCAACTATTCACTTAGAAGCAGGTAATAGATGTTATGACCTAAAAGTACCAGAAGAAGTCAATAGACGCATTATTGATCATACTTCTAGCTGGAATTTACCTTATACAATTAAAAGTAAACACAATCTTTTACATGAAGGTATAGAAAACAAAACTATCTTTGTTTCAGGCAATCCTATTAAAGAAGTTATACTTCACTACAAGGTTAAATGGGAAAAATCGTCTATTTTAAACCAATTAGGACTTGAAAAAAAGAAATATCTTTTAGTTACAACTCATAGAGCTGAAAATGTTGATAAAAAAAAACGATTAAAGAATATTTTTGATAGTTTTGAAATTTTAGCTAAAAAATATGATTTACCTATCATTATTTCCGTTCATCCCAGAACGCGATCTAAATTACAAGAATTTGATATACAAATTACTCATGAACAAATAAAACTTTGCGAACCCTTTGGTTTATTTGACTTTTTGAAACTAGAAAAAGAAGCCCTCTTAGTTATCACCGATAGTGGCACTGTTCAAGAGGAATGTTGTCTCTTTAGAGTTCCTACTGTCACTATTCGCGACACAACAGAACGACCTGAAACTGTTGAATGTGGCAGTAATTGTTTGGCTGGAACGGATCCTCATAGAGTAGTTAATTCTGTCACCTTGATGTTAGATACTGACAATAACTGGTTCATACCTGAAGGGTATGATGTATCTAATGTTTCTAGTAGAGTGCTCAATTTTATTTTAAGTTTGGAGTATTAATAAGAAGTGCTCTTCTAACAAAACTAAATAAAACTTAAAGCTTTTTTTTTCCATCTTTTTTCAAGTTTGAAAGAATTTGTAAAAAATTCTCTGTTATATTGTTCCAATCATAATCTTTAATGAACAATAATTGTTTTTCCTTTAACTTGTCTTTGTCTATACTTGTATCATTGAGAACATCATATACTT
>CAZEQQ010000332.1:1428-3600 GCA_964514425.1 uncultured archaeon | reverse complement strand
ACTCCTAAATCTATCTCTTTTTGTAGTTTAGTAGGCATTTTTTCTAACAAATCAGAAAATGTTTCTAATTGTTGCCAGAGACCATATGATTGATCCTCGGCAACTATAACCGTGGTTATATCTTGTTTAGGGTTAAGGAGAAGTGTCCAATCTTTGTAGTTAATAGCTTTTAGTAATGAAGATGTATCTCTCTCTTCTTTTTTCATAAGTTCTGATGAAAAAGCTGTTATTGCAGAAATAAATCCGCCGAATAACTGATCATCTATCGATATTTGTTGATTAATGATGTGACTATAAAATGATACACCTTGGCTATTAATCGCAAATAAAGCATAAATCTCTGGTTCTTCAAAAGCTTCTTTTTCTTTATCTATAACTTTCTCTGTTTCATCCAGTAATTCCACAAAATAGGCACCAAAAGTGTGTTCGTTATATCTTTCTGCTTTCTTTCCTATCAGTGAGTAGAACTCAGGAGTAAATATTGATAGTTGTTGTTTCTTCCACGAATCTTCTTTTTGCATAACGAGTATTTCTTTAATAAACTCTAAATACACTCTATTTTCTCCAATATCTTCTATATTTGTCAGTTCTTCTATCATTTCTGTTACTTTTTTTGCTTCTACGAACCTTTCATTCAAAATGTAGTTATAAGATAGAACGAGGGTGCAATACAACCATTTTTTGGGATTTGCCTTTTTTGGTATCAAACGAGAAAGGGTTTCAGTTTCTTCTTCCAATGATTTAAGGTATTCATCGTCTTTAGTGATCCAATAAACTTGAAAAAGAAGTTTAATTTTCTTAGTAAGGTAGAGTACATAATCTTTGATGAATTGCAATTCTTTACAAAAACTAATAAGTTGGTCAATAACTTGCATTCTGCTCTTTAAATCAGGGGATTTTAAAGAACTAAATTCTTTTATCTGTTCAATCCTAAGATGATGAAATGGCGTGATATTGGGGTTATTTTTCATCTCTTCTGCTGCTTTTTCTAACACATCTAGTGTTTCACTATCATCATACCAGTATGCTACTTCTGCAGTATTATACAAAAGCATAGGGTGTTTCTGTTCAATGACAAACGGAATATTCTCTCGTATTTTTTCATAGTATTCTTTTCCCTCTTCTAAAAGATTCTCGTTTTTATATGCTGTAATGAGTAGATTCATTGAAGCAAAACTGTTGTAGTTTATAGGTTGCTTGTTAAGCACTTCTAATGCTTCTTTGATCTCCTTTATAGCTTTTTCATACTCTGCTTGGTCAATGTACACGTTAGCTACTGCAACTTTAAGTGCTGCTGCCCTGTCATCATCTCCTATATGTTGGTACTGTTTTTGAGCTTCCAATAATGCTTTCTCACTTTCAGCTATTTCACTTCTATTTAAGTGGTGATAACCTACAACATAGTAATAAATACCTAAAACAGATTTGTTAGAGACTAAAGGGATTAATTCTTCTAATTTTTTGAAAAGTTCATCAAATTTTTCAGTTTTTTTGTCATAAACACTAGCATTGAGAAGAGAAACAAGGAGAGCTACTCTCCACTCCAAAATTAAGTTTAAGTGAGTTTTATTCTCTTCTTCTATAATTTTGTCATATTCTAAAAACTTGGGGTAGATTTCTGCCCATATTCTTTTAGTTTGATTAAATCTTCTAAAATAGTAAGTAATTCCATTGAATAAGCGATATGCTATTGCTATCTCTAGCAGTCCTTGTCCTTCAGGACTAAAATATTTTTCACTAAAAGCAGTAATCCTTGCATCTATTTCCTCTGCAGTTTCAGTATGAGCTGCAACAATAAAGAAGTATGCTTTTACTGGTGGACTCAACAGATATTCTCCATAAATAGCTTGTAAGTCTTTTAAGGAGAAAGCATAGAGCGTTTCAGTAGCTATCAACGCATACCATTGGTCAGTTAAAAGTAAATCTGGAGAATCTCGCATGAAATCTTTTATGACTTGAATCCACAATTGATAATCATTAATAGTGTCGAGTTCTGTCTCTTTTTGAACAATTGAATGAACTCTTTCTTTTATCTTTGTTTGAAGATTCTTACTTAAAAAGGGTAAGTATTTTCTAATGTATTCAGGTAATAACTCTTCGTAATTACTCATCAAAAGATGTTAACACTAATTATTAAAAAATCTATGTGCCAATCCTTCACAGAATGGAAAG
>CAZEQQ010000332.1:0-1418 GCA_964514425.1 uncultured archaeon | reverse complement strand
GAAAAAGAGGAAAAGTATTATAATAAAGAAAATCGAGGATGAAAATGTAAAAACGGGAACACTTTCCGACATAGCATATCACAATCAAGTTTTCTTGCTAACTCTTTGGTGTTTCTGTCCTCATCCCATAGAGTTTGGTTTGAATAGCTACTCTTCATCTCTATTCCTTCTTTTCTGTAGTTTTTTCGACTATTTTCTGCAGATTTTTTAATACTTCTTGTGCTTCTTCTTCTCTTTTTTGTTCCATGAATAATAGTCCTAAATTTTTCCAGGCTTTGCCAAAATTTGGGTCTATTTCTGTTGCTTTCTTAAAAGACTCTTCAGCCTCTTTGATTTTGTTCTTTTTCACCATTAACACACCTATATTGTTCCATGCTCCTGCAAAGTTAGGTTTAAGTTTGATAGCTTTTTTAAACATTTTTTCAGCTTCTTTTTCTCTTCCTTCTTCTTTTAGCAATAATTGGCCTAAACTATCCCACGCTTCTGCAAACTTTTTATTTTCTTTAGTAGCTTTTTTCAAAGCTTCTTCTGCTTCTTTCAATCTATTTTGCCTTAACAACAGTACGCCTAAACTATTCCAAGCACCAACAAATTTTTCATCATACTCTACTGCTTTTCTGTAAGCTTCTTCAGCCTCTGCATCTTTTTTCTCTATTTCTAACACTAATCCTAAAGCTGTCCATACTTGTGCATTCTGTGGAAATACTTGTAATGCTTTCTTGAACGACTGTTTAGCTTTTTTTATTCTTCCCTCGTACATCGCCATCACCCCTATCTTATACATGTTGTTTGCTTCTATAACTTCTTCCATCATCTTTTTTGACTTCATTACTACTCAAAAAAAGTTAAGAGTGTCATTATATAAAGAATTTGACTGTTATAAACTTAAAGAAAGCCCTTGGCGTTATTTTTCAGTCAAAATGCAAGATTATTGATTAATTTCTTTAGTGATGTAGATAAATAAATTCATGGTTTGCAGTTATTCTATAGGGTTAGTTTGGTTTAGTTGAATCACTTCTAAATCCGTTTTTTCTATCTCAACATGTTTTTGCTGTTGATTCTTTTTTCCATAAACCTTATCTTTTAGAGGAACAAAGTTAGCAATATTTTCTCAAATTGAGCGAAAATGTTTTTTAATCCTTCAATCAAATAATTTCTTTTCATTAGCAAGCAGAATAACTTACAACAAAGTATTTTTTGCTCTACTCAATGGTAAGCTTTAATACTCTCTTTTTCAAAAAAACATGAAGATGACTTCTTCAAAGATTTACTCCTATATTAACGAGTTTTTAACTCATAAAGACTTACTTCTTGATTTTATCACTTTTCATTCTAATAATACTTCTCTTCTTTCTTGTTTTGCTATTGGTTCCCTTGGTAGAATGGAGTTTCGTAACAATTCAGATTTTGATCTCGTT
>CAZEQQ010000331.1:0-3608 GCA_964514425.1 uncultured archaeon | reverse complement strand
ATTTTCTATTCGTTCAAGCAATTAAAAACATTCTTGCCTTTAAGAGAAATTAAAAAAATGGAAAGAGATTATTTTCTCTTTCTTAAAAGTATTGAGGCTACACCAACTAAGCTGAAAGCTACTGTAATAAAAGCGAAAGGTGTTTCTTCTGTTACTGGGTCTATTCCTTTCCACATAACAAACTTGTATGTTGAACTGAAACCATTCTCATCAGTAGCTGTTATAGTCAAATTATGAACTGTATTATCAGCTAATCTATTAATAATGACTACAACTTTCGCTGTATTGCCAGTAATTTGAGCTGCAGCATTTGTACCATCAACTTTTGCGATTACTGAACTAATTTTACTTACATCAGTTATCATGAATTCTATTTCTTTTAATTCATCAACTCGTGTGTTGTTAGTCCAATCTTTGGGAGTTACTGCAGGTCCAGAGTTGTCGTTTATCACTACACCAACGTATTTGTCATCTACAGTCTCTGCTATGAACTTATAGAACATATCCTCTTCTTCATAATTTAAGCGATAAGTATAAACACCATCGCCTCCTGACGTCAAAGAAACAGCTTCAACTGTTGTTTCACCTAAGTTATTAGTTTTTTCTATTTTAGCAGTAACAACACTAGATGTTGGACTTGCAGTAATGGTGAAATCAGTATATTCGGTGGATTCAACATAAGAACCTTGTAGCTTATTCTTTGCTACTAACCAATTCATAACATTCATACCAAAAACATCATTTTGTGTCTTACCTTTATGATATCCATTGGCAAATCCAGTGTTATCGAAATGGAAGTTAGTTGTACAAACCATTACTCTACCTCCAGTTTCCGTTTCGTGAGCAACAGCTACACCGTTGCTATTATGAGTGGCTAAAAGTGTATTCTTATCTTCATCTGTTATGGTTAGGAATGTGCCATAGTGGTCAATATAGTTAACACCTTCTGTTGTAGCATGATATCCTACTACTGTAGCAAGCTCGGGATCACTAAAACTATAATGTGTGCTTGATGCGGTGATATTATAAGGTTCTAAAAGACCATTAATAACACCAATATTATTTCCTGTCAAAAGATTCCCGAATGAAGTTGTTTCTATAGATGCTCCCAAAAATATTAGAAGCATATTTCCACCATCGTCGATATACTGGTGTATAGCTAATTTTTCGTCATTTGACAAAGTTGGATCAGTAACACGTGTTATGTTATTTTCATGGAGATTGGGATAGTTATAGTTGAAAGGATCATGGAACCAAACTGCGTCAAATTCCTTAAGGAAGTCATATGTTAGGGTTCCGCTTCTAAATTCACAAATAGCAATACCAGATTTCATTAATTCGCTCATAAAGTCGTAATATTGACCCATATAGAAATTGTTACTCCAACTTGTTTTCATTTTAGCTGAAAGAATCCTAGCTTTTCCTTCTATAACATCAAATTTCACATAAGTGTAAGCTTTTACACCCTCTGCTGTTTCAAAGGTTACATATCCATCGTATGTTCCTACAGGAGTATCTTTAGCTACATCTATGGTTAGTTTATAGTTCTTTGCCCAAGGTCCAGTCGCAGCTGTAGTGTCTAAAGTTGCAATGGTAGCAATACTTCCATTCAAAGTAGGTGTTTTATCTTCCCATGGAGTAGATGAAACAGATTTAACAAAAAATTCTCCATAATAGCCTTGAGGAACAGTAGACATCTCATTTATGGGGACACTTGGTGCAGCCCACATAAGGACGGGAAAGTCAGAGGCATTAGTAGGTGCATTCTGAATAGCTTCAAAAGCCAATCCTAAATTAGCTATTCCAGCACCCACAGTAAGGTAATCATATCTTCCAGGATCTGCAGTAGCCATAAATGCTGTATTTATCAAACCAGTGTCATAAGGAATGTTTAATTCTTTTAGTGCACCAATGAGAATAGCTGCAATACCAGCAATGTGGGGAGAAGCCATAGAAGTTCCACTCATTGTTACATAATCTGCAGAGTGTCCAGTTCCAGGAGCAATGATATTACTACCAGGAGCAGCAATATCAGGTTTCATATGACCATCAGCACTAGGTCCTTTAGAACTAAAACTTGATATTCCCCCAGTCACGGTTGTAGAAGCAACGCTCAAAACTTGAGCTGCTGTGCTTGGAGTTCCTACAGTATTGTAATCACCATTATTTCCTGAGGAAGAAGCGACCACAATATTATTCAAAGCTAACTCATTTAGTAGTATTTCCAATAAATCTAGTCCTTCACGATCGGTTCCACCAATACTGAGGTTAACGACATCAGGTTTTTCACCCAAAGTTAAAGCATATTCAAAAGAGTCAAGTAGACAAGCATCATAGATAGGATCACCAACTCTACCCATAAGAATTGTTGCTTCATAAGCCATTCCTCTATATTGAGCATTTCCTGCACCAGAACCTGCAGCTATACCGGAAACATGAGTTCCATGACCATTTATGTCGTTGATAGATGTATCATTGTTACCATAGCCATTATAAGTCCTAATAAAGGAAAAACTGGAATTAGATATTCTTCCAGCAAAGTCTACATGTGCGGTGTTAATACCAGTATCTATTACATAGACAATAGTATCATCTCCAGCGTAACCTAAGTCATAAAGAGGTTGTGTATTGAGTGCAGCTGCGGATTCTAAAGTTGCTTTGATGTCATCAGCTGTTAATTCTTTGTTATATTCAACAGGCTCGATTCTTTCAAAATTTGTGTTTGCTGAATCGAAGACTCTATTAACCCCCGGAATGAGCTCTAAATCAAATCGGTCATTAGACCATCCTTCGACTATCACTATCTTAAGATTCGGAAAAACGCGTATTGCTGAATTCACAAGTAAATAGTTATTTAGAGATTCTTCACTTTCAAAGTGAAGAATAAAATTTGTTTCTCGATTGATTGTTACTATAGGCTGTGAATCAACTTGTGTTGCTTCTACTATCTCTACTTTAGAAGAAGTAGAGGTAGCGGAAACTACTGTAGCATTTAACTGAACCAAAAATAAGGATATTAATGTTAAACCAATAATAAGTAATGTTTTACGGTTCATAACCTTTAGATTTAAGGAATATTCATAAATATTTTTGAAAGACAGCTCTTAATTTTTATAGTTAAATTGTTATTTAATGTTAATATTGTGTCAAAAACTATTTTATGCTTTTTAAAGCCAAAAATCAAGAGATATTTTTTCTATTTAATAGCCTTACCTTAGAATATTAAAAAATCAGAAAAAAGAAAGAGTTTATTTTCTCTTTCTTAAAATAAATGAAGATACACCGATTAAACTAAAAACTGCAACAAAAATGGCGAAAGAAGTTTCTTTAGGTACAGGAGGTTCTAGCCCTTTCCATAACACAAATAAGTGTTCTGAACTATAACCATTCACATCTGTAGCTGTTATGGTTAAGTTATGAACAGTAGTGTCGGCTAATCTACCAATATTAACAGCAACTTTTGCTGTTTTACCAGTTATTTGAGTTGCAACATTTGTATTATCCATTTTTGCGACCACAGAAGCTATAAAACTAACATCAGTAACTTGAAATACAATCTCTTTAATTTTGTCAACATTTGTGTTATTTGTCCAATCTTTTGCAACTAC
>CAZEQQ010000330.1:0-3612 GCA_964514425.1 uncultured archaeon | reverse complement strand
TTTTCATCTACTTGATTATCATTGCTAAATTCATAATTTACGTGGATTGTTTTACCTTCTACTTTCTTCACGCTATCATTTGGTTTATACTGAACTGTTTTTTGCTTTGCTAACTCTAGTGAAGACCCATCCATTTTCTCCCTAATTTCTGAAGAGATTGAAGCTAAAGTAGGTTTTTCAGTGATTAAGTAATCATAATTTACTGTCGTTTCTACTTTCAAATTTACTCTATTCACTTTTTTCTCTTTCACTTCTTTTACTGATATTTCGTCTACCATTGTTTCTTTTAGCTGATAACATTTTGTTTCTTTTCCATTTGTTACAATAGACAAAAAATGGGGATAAACTGAAGCAAAGTTTTTGACTGTTACATCATCAGTAGAGCTGTGAAAAACATTGTTTATGTGAGAATGGTAAATACCCACAATACCTAATCCTTTAGGAAAAGCTTTGGATATTTCCATAACTTCATCTTGTGAAGGTTCTGCCCTTACCTGATTTTGTATATTATAGACTTTACAAGGCATAGACGAAATTATTTTGAGTTCATTTCCTTCTTCAAACCCAAATAACCAACCATAGATTTCAGTTGTAGAATAAGCAAGAGCATGGCTCTGTATCGCTTGTTTAACATGTTCAAATAGTATTATTTTACTCATTTTAATCACTCTTTTCTTCATCTTGAAGGTCATCAATTAGTTCTTCAACGCTTTTATTCTCCGTTAATTTTGTAATTTTTTCATATGATTCTTCTTTTTCTTTTTTGGTATACTCTTTTTTTTCTCCACAGATATAACAATTAGGATCTTTCTGCATTTTTCTATGGATAAAGTTATCAGTTAAGGCATTAAAACCCAAGTAATCAGCTATATTTCCAAAATTCAAAAAATATTTCAATGCAGTTTCTGTTGCTAATGCAGCTATCATTGCAATCGTTGTAGGTAATGAAGCTGTGCACGGTTCTGCAGATTCCTTCTTTAATCCTAAATCTATAGTACCTGTACATGCATAACACGCTGAAATATGGGGATGAATAAAATGAATATAGCCACCCAATCCCGATCGAGACGCGCCACAGTCGACATATTCTCTTTTTGTTTTTACATTCTTTTGATTAATATAAAGTCTTGCAGGAAGATTATCTAAACAAGAAAAAGCAAGGTCACTCTCTTTCAAAAGCTCTTCGAATTTTTTCTCAAATTCTACTGCACAAACATCCGTAGAATATATTTCTACGTCAATAGAGGGATTAATTTCTTGCAAAACTTCTCTAGCTGCTGTTACTTTTTGTAATCCAATATGTTTAATTTCATAAAATAGACGATTGAGATTTACTTCTTCTACAGTATCAAAATCGATAAGAATTAACTTTCCTACCCCGCATCGTGCTAGGATTTCTGCGATAAGACTTCCTACTCCACCTACGCCTATTATTACGACAGATTTCTTTGAGAGTATGTTCCAATCTACTTCATATCCAAATTCTTTCAAAGACTTTAACCTAGTATATCTATCCTCGCCACTCATATAGTAGTTGAACAACACTTATGTTAATAAATTTTTGCTGGGTTTTATTTTTATTATTAGGATAACAATATACAAAGTTTTATTAGGATAAGTTTAATATTTCTATTAGTAAATGATTAGGGGATAACTTGAAAGAGATTATTATAAAAAAAATCGAATATCAATGTGAAAAATGCGCTTCACGTCGTATACTCTTCTTTCCTAATGTATTACAATATAGAAGAAGTTTTGGTTATTATGAGTATGTGGATGTTCACGAATGCTCGGATAATACTCATAGAGCAAATGTCTTATTTGTTGATGACCATTTTACTGTTAGAAGTCAAGTGCTACTTGAAGCAATAGAAAAAGAAACAAAATCTTTATTTGAAGCTTCTCCCACAAATTTTAGTATTCCTGTACCAAAGAAAACAGATTTAGTTCACATGTCTATTTCTCCAAATCGAGATTTTACAGGTGAGAATCTTAAGAGTTTAATTATTGAAGATAAATTACGGAATTGTATTTTTAAAATGGAAGAACAGAATGAAGAAGAAGGCGACAAAATAAATGTAAGCTCTCCTTTAGGCTTTCTTCGAGCAAAAATAGCCTATAATACAACATTAGATCAAACTATTGTTTCTAGGTGGATAACTACTTTACTTTCTAAACTTGAAAAAAGTGTCCTTCTAAGTGAGGATATGCTTAATTTTATTTTTGAGTATTTAGATCAAAGGATAAATCATGAAATTACTGAAGAAAATCAGAAAGAAATAGAGATCTTAATTAATGGTAGTTATGCTTTTGCTTTTATTAAAGATGAAACTTATTTCCCTAATCCTGAATGGGAAGGAATAATAGAAGAATTAACTATCAATTACCGACGTTTCTACAGGCAAATTATGAATAGTATTATTGAAAAGAAATATTGGACAATTTTAGAACTCTACATAGCTATTTGTGAAAAATTATGTGACGATGAATTTTATTTACCAGAGTTCATTGAAGCTTTAGCAAAAATCACACTTTCAGGATTTATAACTATAGAAAAATTACAGTTTGTTTCAGTATAATAAATTTTTAGAACACTATTTCAAATTCACATTTATCGTTTCCTTTTAGTACAGAACCTTTTAAATTAACATTCACATCTTTTTCAAGTAGTGTTTGAAAATTGTGCTTAAGCCAAAAAACAGAACAATTACAAATTGTAGGTGCATTAATAAGTTCTTTTTCTACAAGATGGCAATAACAACGAGGATAAGTCACTTTAATTTTACTTGAACTTATTTTTTCTACATTAACACCTTGCAATTTTTCTTTTAAAGTTGTTATTCGAGCATTTAAATCAGTATGTTGCTCTCTTATTGTGACAAACAATCTATTTGAACCATAGTTTGCACAAAATTCACCTGTTTTTGAGAAAATGATGGTTTTGTTTTCCTCGGACAACTCGTTTATGCCATCTAATAGGTTCTCTAACCAACTTTGAAGGAATTTTTTCAGTTTATCCGTTTCCGTCATGTTATTAAATTAAGTGGAGAATTTTATTAAGGTTATGGGAAAAAAGATTTTTTAGTCAAATATAATCGAATTTTTTTAGCATTTCTTCTTTCCTAAATTCGTAAACATTCTCATACATCAAAGGTTCATGTTTTAGTAATCTATTTACATGTATCATATAAGAATTACTTGCAGCATTAAATGTCATCCAATATTTTGCATCACAGTGTTTCTCCAAAATTTCCTTTAATATCATTAGTTTTAATGTGTATCCTAGTTTCTTTCCTCTATATTCATGTATAACACCAGTATCATCTTGATTTATTACTTCGTTATCATAAGGATCCAAAAATATATTACTTATTCCTACAGGTTTTTTTGTTTCTTTATCATAAACAATAATGGCTTTATTTTTTCTTTTTCCGTAAGTTACATCTTGTTCATATAGTTCTTGATACCTTTCAGGAGTAACAACACTATCCTCTTGAGTAGATTCTTCTCGTGGCATATCATTCCATATCTGCTCTATCATGTAAGCAAAATCGATCATCGTTATTTCATGCTTTTTTAATTCTTCTTCAAAGTTTATTCCATCCACAAAAA
>CAZEQQ010000329.1:0-3614 GCA_964514425.1 uncultured archaeon | reverse complement strand
TTCTCAGATGGGTTTAAGCCACATTTATGTTGTCCCTCTTGAAGATTTTCAAGGTATCAAGAAAATGCTCAAAAATTTACTTCTGACGGGAGAAAATGGTAGTTTTATAGTTATTGATAATCTGACAGATTATGTGCGAGGAATAACATACAAAGAGGAAGTGCGTAACCTTCTGCGAGAGATTTTAGTGGATTGCTTTCTACTATGTGAGGAGAAAAATTTTCGCGTAATAATCATTAATGGAGTATCTGCTAAATCATGTCCTGCTAAAGATATCATCGATTCATTTTGTGAGACAACCTTTGAGTTTAAGAAAAAATTTCACGAAAGTTCACTATGTTTCGGAGATTTTTCTTTTCCTCTTCTTTTTTCTGATAAAGGTGTAGAAAATTTTGAAATTATTTTTTCCGACTAAATTGTTTTCGCCTTTATAAAATAATGTACTGATTAGTGTTTGAGATAAAATGGCTATACTTAGTGAACAAACTATGTGTGAGGTTCTTTATTCACAATGGTTTCAAGAAGGGAAAATGGTAACAAAAGAGTTAGTTATTCCTGTTCAAGACAGTTTTTGTTTTGATTCTTTTTATTTAGATGGTAGGAAAAGAGTTAGGATTGACCTTGCAGTTTATGAAGAGGATAAGGATCTTATTACTTTTGTTGAGGTAGAAAACGGTCTGTGGATGCAACATCCAACTATCTATCTTCAATTTTGTGATTATCTTTATTTAGCTGCTCCTTATTGTGATTTTTCTTATCGTTCTGAACAAGTTGAATGGGGAAAAAATAAGGGGATTGGAATAATTGAGTTTTGTGAAAATAAAAGAGCTATAACTACGCAAACAGCTACTTTTAACCCTATGCACCCAAAGATGAAAGAATTAGTTAGAAGTCTTATAGTTAGAAAATGTATCAAGGAGAAGAAAAAAGTTGGAAGAGAATAAAACTGTAGAAAAATTTGGATTTTTAGGAAAGAAAAAGCATTTGTTTTATATCCAAAAAGAACATTCTGTTGTGTTCTATGCAGCTTTCATTGTTAAACCTCATAGACAAGAGATACAAACACAAAAATCCATTAATCAAAAAAATGGAACTGTAAATACGGATCACTATAGCATTCAATCTCTCCTATCATTATCGAATGAAGTTAAAAATGTTAAAGTCTCCTTAATTCGCACATTTTTTCCAGCAAAAGTAAAGAAAAAATCTACTAATAATATTGTTGTAAATAGAATGAAAAAAAGCACAGAACCAGCTACTTCTAATGTCATGCTCACTTATTTTTTTGTTAAGGTATGGAAAGAATATCACCTATCTCAAGCCATTTCTCCAAAAGAGCAGATAGCAGAGGAATTTTCGCTTCTATTACGCCAAGAACTTAAAGACAAGTTAGAAAATTGTGGAAAAATTGGTCGGTTAATGAGTTCTAATTTAGAAGAGTTAGTTTTTTACAATTCACTCGATAAAAAAAGTATTTTAGATCAAAAAACGCTCTTAAGTAAAATTGGGAGGGAATATATTCAAATAGAGGAACAATCAGAATTCAAAAAAAACTTCTTATTAGGGAAAACGGTTGATATCCGACCAAGTGGAGTGTTTGAGTATCCTACAACTATTGAAACAGATCCTGAATATATTCTGGGAATAAATACCAATGAGCAAAAAACAGGGTTACCTCTTTACCCTTCTTTTCCCTTTCTTATAGCAGGAGATAAAAAAACTAGAGAGATAATATTAACCCGGATAATTGAAAATACGGATAAAAGAGTAATTATTTTAGATCCAAGAAAGAATTTGGAGTTTGAGCATAGATTAAAAGATAAATTTGAAACACTTGAATTGGGAAAAAACCTATCTTTTAATGTTTTATCACCAACTCTTTCTAATCTTACTGAAACCACTTTTTTTCAATACTTAGGGGATTTTCTTGATATTTTACAAGTAGTAACAAAATCTAGAAGTGAAACTCTACTCTTGCTTCGCAACGTGATTGAATACTATCTCACAGATTTTATTGACCAAGATCACGAAGATATTGTCTTATCTTCAAATAAGATTAAAGAATTAACTCTTAGTGCTTTACATTCTATGCTTACTTCAGAACCTGGAGGTTTAATTATTAATGATTTTCAGTTGAGTTCAATTCAAGCTCTAATTAATGATATTAAGGACAACTGTATTAGTTCATTAACAAAATGTAATAGAAAAATAGGGTTAGAAAATCTTTTCACTTCTAAAAAAATCATAGACTTTTCACATTTAGGATATAAAACACAAAAGATTTTCTTGTTTTCTTTCTTGCTTCAATTGAGTTTTTATGAACAAAGTTTGTTAGAGAGAGGAATCGAACAAGAGGATATATTAGTCATCATTGATGATGCAGAGTTGTTTCTCAATAAAGAAGTTGAAAGGTCTATTGTGCCCCACATTTTTAGTAGTTTAGAAAATAGTGGTTTTAAGGTCATTCTCTCGACACCTTATCCTTCATCCCTAGCTAGTCAAATTTTTGATTTAACACAGAACAGGATAATTGGCAGTCTCAAGTCCATTAAGTGTTTAGACTTGCTAACATCTACCCATGGTTTAACCAAGGAACAAAAAGAGTTACTGAGAAGATTGCCAAAAGATAATTTTCTTCTTATACGTGAGGACTTATTTGAGAAGCCATTACTACTAGAATTGTTTCCGACAGATATTGAGCGTCATCTAAATCAGTGCATAGAAGAGGAAAATCGTGCTTGTGAACATGAAACTCATTGTGACGAAGGTGGGATTGAAAAACTTGTTGGCGATTATACGTCCTATCACCCTATTATGCGAGATATTCTTCGAAAATTGGACAGTAAAGCTCAAAGAGGGATAAATACTGAATCTTTGAGCAAATTATTCCCCCATTTTTCTGAGATTCAAGTTGACGAGGCGATTACTTTGTTAGAACTTATGGGGTATATTTTTAACGAAACTGTTGACGAAGCTGGAAAAAGTGGAGAATATTGGACAAAAATTTCTCCTAAAGGGAAAAAATTTCTTCAAAGTTTAAAATTAAAAGAAATTATTAGAAAGCAACAAAACAGTTCTGTGTTTAATGAAGAAGACCTTGCATTTGAAGAAGAAAAACGTAAATTAAAAAACGATGATTTAATCTCACAAGTAGATAGACATATTATCAGAGATCTTGACGAAGAAATTATAGAGCCCTCTCGCAAAAAGGAAATAACTCCAGAATGCAAGGATTTTGATGGTACCAATAGTTCATCAGAAGAAGAGAAAGATTCTTTTGCTTCTTCAGAGGAAAAAGAAAGAAATAATAAGATTCTAGAAGAAAGTCAAAATAATGACATCATTATGCAGCTAAATGACATACGAGTCATATTGCGAGAGATTAGGGATTCTGACAGTAATCCAAGAGAAAAGATTGCTTCGCTTATTGATGTAATAAAACTGATCCCTTTTACTTCTTTGGGAGAAGAATTTATTGGTGAACTTAAAAAGATAGAAAAGATTAAGTCGACATTTCAACCGTTATTGTATAAAGAAGCCAAAAAGGTACATATAACACAAAGGGATTTAGATAGAGTTTTTCAACAAGTTTTAGGGATAATTGACAGTATTCA
>CAZEQQ010000328.1:0-3614 GCA_964514425.1 uncultured archaeon | reverse complement strand
CGTAACAAGGGTATATAGTCCACTCATTGATAAAAACATGGACTAATTCCTTCACTTTTTTCCTTTAAGTAGCATATTTAGTTTTTTTTCTACTTCTACTACTATTTCATCAAAAAAAGGGGCAAAATCAGAATCATAGCATTCGTACTTCCCTTGAGGATAAAAACAAGCTAAAGTTTCCTCAGAATCTTTGAATTTAATAATAAAAAATGGCTTATCAACAGCTTTTTCAGTTTTTTCAGTAGATGTATCTTCTTCCATTAAAATTGTCCTAAAATCATGATAACTCTCACAAAGAGACTTTAAATGACTAGTGAGAATATCATATCTTAAAGTTTCTTCCAATTTCTCTGGAACAAGAGTCATATTACATAAGTTTACAAATTAGCAATTAAAAGATTTTTGGTAATATTTAAAGAAAAATAAAATAACTTGAATTCTTCAATAAAAAAGGAATTAGGAAAGAATTAATATCTTTCTTACTTCATTAGCTCAAAAAGATTGGTGTCTAGAAAGGCATCGAAGTTGTATTCTATTTGATCTGTGAATAAGATTAAAGTGTAGTAACTTTTAGAGCTCTTAGGTGGAATGGACATGTGGAAATACTGCTCATTTAGTTCTGTTATTTTCAAGTTATATGAAAATAATTTAAGAATCTTATAGCAATCAGAATCAAGAGTTATTGTAGTAAGAAAATGATTTCTTAAAGGATGTTTATAGGAACACCATCTTTCTGTAGTATAATCTCTTGTTGGGATACTAGCTTCATAGTCTTGGGTATGAACAGTTATTTTTTGTTTATTGTCAGTAGTATGAAGAGTTGCTTGTTGGTTTTGAGTATCTAAAGAGAAAGTAAGGACAAGTTTAGGTGATCTTATAACATGAGAGTGATTGTGGACGATTGTTTCTACCACGACAAATGGGGAATTTGGGAGAGTTAGATAGTTTGTTTCTAACTGTAATCCCTTTAAAACATTACAATAATTAATAATTTCACTAATAAAACCAATACCTACCATTTTCCCTTTTTCTACTTTTTGACTCGTGAATTTTAATTGATTAAAATCGGTAACATTCCATTCGATCGGATCTAAAAGAATTGTGTTTAATCCACCAAAGAATTTATTAGACCACATAAATGGTTTAACTTCAGGGAAGTGAGTTAACAAATAGTTGTCTTCAGTATTAGGAGCTAAATGGAAAATTGTTCCTCTATGGTCTTTACTACCTTTGAAGGTAATGAAGCCATTGTCGACTTCTAAAACTTCTTTCTCTTTTTCTTGGTAAGATTTAACAGCTATTGTAGCATCAGAATCATAATTACATAAAACTCTTTCAGAGTTAAACGTTCTTTCATTGAGTAAACATTCAATACTTAAGTTTTCAAGTTTTTGAGTTATATGTTCTGTTGAAAGAGGATACTGAAAACTAGCTATGCTCTGTGCAGGAATTTGTATATCAGCTATTTTCTTAGTAGAAAGACTATCAACTACAGTTATGCTCCCTTGAATATCAATGGGATTTGAGAGATCTAATGAAAGAAAAGGTGATTCTTTTTTAATATCAAAAACCAAAGCATTATAGACTTCTAAACTATTACCATCTGAAGAAAGACCAATTTTCTTTTTATCTGTAGAAATCGAATATTCTATATACTGTAAACTTTTCTCATTCCTAAATTTCTTCGCCCAAAACCTTCGTACATCTTTCCAACTATCTTGAAAAGTTATATACACTTCCTGTGTCTCTAATTCCTCTGTTGGTTCTAGACTAGACAAATTATATTCTAAAGAAGGTGGTGTTTCAGGGTTTATTGCTATTGCTTCAAGTTTTGATGAATCAAGGATGTAACCAACGAAACACTCAGGAAACTGTGATGCAATCCACCCTTCAGTAAAATCTTTAGGATTTTTATTGAAATCTTTCAAAAAAGGTAAGTTATTTTCAACAATTCTACCTCTATAATGAGTGAAAGTGTTCATAATTGTTCTAAAACTCCACCAACGGTAGCATCTGAAAAGAAGTCCTAAATCGTCTCTTGTTTGTTGTGAATCATTAAGAACATGATAAGAATGAGAAATAAATCTATCATCATTACCCAAAAAGATCTTACGGGTAAGGATAATGTCTGTTTTTACATTAGATTTTGCTAAAGATTTAAGAATAATACCTGTTGGAGTATTTTCTATCTGATATTGTAACTTATTTGTTGCATATTCTGTTCCATCAGGCATAAAAGGGTATCCCAGCACCATTGGTTCAAGGAAAAGCTCGAATCCACTCACTTTATCGGTAATGATTATTTCATTAGCTTTTCGTGTTTCATCTTTATCTATCTTAAGCCTTAAATGCTTATTCTCAAGATATAGAATATTATCGAATTCATAAGAAAGACTTTGATTATTTGCGAAGAAAGGTACTGGAAGCATTCGGTCGTAAATTTTTTGTTTTCCCTCATTTTTTATGATAATCCTGAATTCACAAATTTGAGATAAATAGTCATTAATTCTGATAGGAAAAGAGAAGGTTGAACCATATTTGGAAATAGTATCAACTTGAGACGATTGAAGGATTTCTACATTATTTGTAGAAGAAATTTCTATATATCCTTTCACATCCTCCTCACCATTATTTTGAATGGCAATATTAAGAGTGTTTGTTTCTCCATGATTAATGCTTTGAGCAGTAGGTAAAATACAATAAACTCTGTTTTTTGGTGCCATACCTACATAAAGAGAAAACAATACATTTTCTACTCTAATAGTGGATAGAATATTGTGAGGGGTATAAGCGTGATTATTCTCTTGCATGTTAAAAGCTTGTGTATTAAAATCTATGAATGTAGTAGAAGTAATAATCTTTTCTTCTTGACCTTGAACTGTAAAATTTAAAGATTTTTTACTCTCATCTTGAAGGAGAATCGTTTCAGAAGATTCGTAGTTAATGGTAATTTCGATATTGTTAGATGAGTTGTTCTTAATTAGTAAAGAATGTTCAACATTCTCTCCAATATAATTCTCTGAATCAAATATAGAAGCTTTAACAATTATGTCATTATCCGCAAAGTTGAGATGAAAGCCAGAAATTCTACCTATTGTTCGATCTATCCAAACTCTAAGAGATTCTTTTCCATCGTCTGACTCAAAATAATATTCATAAATAGCCATTTTATTATCAAATTCTTCATCAACTTCTTGAGTTATAACAGGTTTAAACACATCATACCAGATATACTTTGTGAAAAAATCGTTGAAATAAGGAAAGGCTAAAATTTGAGGAATGTAATTTTCCATATACACCATCGTGTCAGGTCTCCACTTGTATCCTTGTCTTTTATACAAAGGCATGGCTTTCAGATTTCCCCCCCATGTGTGCAAAGAAATTAATCGCGATTTTTGAGTATATGCAAATTCTGTAGCTATAAGTAAAAGAGCTTTACCTAACTTTTTATTTTGCTGAGCTGGATCAACTCCTAATAGTTCTACATACCAAGAATCAGGGAGATTCCATGCTTTTTCACAAAAACATAACCCTAATAATTCTTCTTCGTTTTCAGGATTAATAAAAACATAGTAAGAACTTAAATCTTTAGTCTTATACTGCTCTTTTATGTA
>CAZEQQ010000327.1:0-3627 GCA_964514425.1 uncultured archaeon | reverse complement strand
GAGCTCATGATCAATTCCTAAAAGCTTTAGAAGTTGGTAAAGAAAGAAGAATAAGGTATGACAATATTCTAAACAATCTTGTATTGACTTCAAATTATAAAGGACAATATACTATGTCTATTAGTTATGCTACAGAAACCCTAAAACTGAAAGAAGATTATAATGACACTCCTGGATGGATTATTGCAAATGTTAATTTAGGAACAATTTATAGTTATCTCCAAGATTTCAAAAAAGCTCATGAGCATATAGATTTAGCTTTGAAAGTTGCTGATGAAAAAGTCTTTAAACGTGAGTTAGCTGGGGCATATTCTGGAAAAGGGGTTATCTTTATTCGAGAGAAAAAAGAATATGAGGCATATGAAGAACTTAAGAAAGCACTTTTCATTTTGGAAGGAAGTGAAGTAAAAGATATTTTACCAGAAATCTTGGCAAGACTTGCTTATGTATCAATTTTATTAGGTTATTATGAAGAAGCTGAAAAACTGATACAAAAATTGGAAGGGATAGCTGATAAAATTCAATCAAAAATCTATGTCATTATGTCAACCATTTTAGATACTCTGTTACAATACAAGTATTACAATAAAGTCGATTCACTAGCATTTCTGTCAAATATTTTAGATGTAACTTTAGAATTTCAATTATATAACCTCTATTTTCAAACCTTATTTACTTCGTGCTATATTTTGGTAAGTGAAAAAATGTTGGATGAAGTTGAAATAAAACTTAGAAATGGTTTAAAAGTAGCAGAAATTCAAGAAAATATTTTGAACCGGTCAAAAATCATTATTGCTTTGGGTTATCTATATGCCACAATAGGCAGACATAAAGATATAGTCCAATTTGAAGTTGATCTTAATGAAATATCAGAAAAGTATCAATATCATGTAACAGATATAATGAATTTAGGTGAATTCTATTTTGAAATGTTAGAGTTAACAAATAGAGATGAATTAGAAAATTGGCGAAAAAAGGCATACAAGCATTTTGTTGACTATCTTCAAAACATTAATCCATGGATATAAGGCTTTCTTTCTCCTTTATTTTCCATTTTCATCAAAATACACTAACTTTGTTCATTAGACATTGTAATTTTTTCAAAAGAAAAAATTAATAATGTAGCATGATTTAAAAGAAATATAACTGTTAAGGGAATAAAAATGCTTTTACTAGGACCGAAAAATAAAATCGAAGAGGATAAGAGTGAGCCTATTAAGAAAGATTTAGGCATTATAGGAATGGGACCTGCTGGTTTAACAGCTGCTCTTTATGCATCACGAGCAGGTTTGTCTGTTGTTCTGGTGGGTAAAGACTATGGCGGTCAAATGGCTTTAGCTTTAGAAATTGAAAATTACCCTGGATATGAAAATATCTCGGGATTAGATTTAGCTGAAATAATGAAAAATCAAGCAGAAAAGTTTGGTACTCAAGTGATTTTTGGAGAGGTATCTGCAGTATCTAGAACTGAAGATAATGACTTCATTATTAAGAGCGATATGGGCAATTATACTGTTCAAGCGCTTATTTTAGCTACTGGTGGTAGACACCGAGATCTAAATGTTCCTGGAGAAAAAGAATTTGTAGGTCGTGGTGTATCATATTGTGCCACTTGTGATGCTTCTTTCTTTAAAGGAAAAACTGTTGTTGTTGCAGGTTCAGGTGATGCTGCAGCTACAGGGACATTAGCTTTAAGTGATATTGGTGCAAAGAAAATTTATTGGGCATCTCGTTCAGATTATCTCAAATGCGAGAAAATCTACATAGAAAGAATTAAAAAACGAGAGAATGTTGAAATACTTTACAATAAACCGATAAAAGAAATAAAAGGAGATAATACCGTAGAAGAGATAATCTTTGAAGATGGAACATCATTGAAGGCAGACGGTATTTTTGCTGAAATTGGTTCTATACCTAATGTTGAATTAGCGGTACAATTAGGTTGTGAATTAGAAAATGATTTAATTAAAGTAGATGATGCAATGAAGACCTCTCAAGAGGGCATTTTTGCTTCTGGAGATGTAGTATCAAAAATTACTAATCCATTATTTAGACAAGTTACAACTTCAACTGGGTTTGGAACTATTGCTGCTCTTAGTGCTGCAGAGTATATTCAAAGTAAGAAAGGGTAAGATTCTTATCTTTTCATTTCTTCTTATTTTTAGTTATGCTTTTTATGATCCTAATTATCTTTTTTCTAACAGATAAGGATAATGTTTAAAATTAAAAAATGCATTTGTATTATAATGTCAGCTTTTCTACCCATGTGGCCAAAAAAGGTAAATGAGAAACTTAATTATCCCAAAACCACACTTTATTCATTTTTTAATTCATTATACGCTGATGAAAAAATGGATGATATTGTGTTTATTGAAAATGAACAAGAATATTCTTATCGCAACATAAGAGATAAAATCAATCACTTATCAGATTTTCTTAATTCATTTCATTTGGATTCTGCAGCTAATACAGTTGCCATTCTTCTTCCAAATTCTATTTGGTTCTTTGTTTCTATCATGGCTACAACACAGATAGGATTGAGAGCTACGCTTATTAACCCCAGATTAACGCCACACGAGATCCAATTTCAGTTAAGAGATTCTCAAACATCCATTTTAATAACATGTCCTTCATTCTCTGACAAAATTGAAGAAATAGATGATTTATATGAATTTCAAGCTTTAATTATTACACCTGAAACGATAACTGACAAACAAGCAAATTTAGAAGGAAAAACGAAGAATTATGTTTTTTTAGATAGTATCCTAAAAAGCGATAAAGTGTGTGTAGATGATTTAGGACGGCCTGATGATGTAGCCTTATTTATTTATACTGGTGGCACAACTAGCACATCTAAAGCTGTTATGCTCACTCACTCAAATATTATAGCTAATACGATTCAATATACAGCATGGATAAATCAAGTATCGTGGGCAAAAGAAACTAAAACTATTGCTATTCTTCCTTTATGTCATAGTTTTGGCTTACAATGTTCTCTTTTCTCTCCTCTGCTCAATTATACAACAATTATAATGTGTAGCTTATTTAATCCTTCAAAAGTGTTGGAAATAATAGAAAAAGAAAAAATACCCTATATTGCAGCAGTTCCCACAATGTATATAGCTTTTTTAAGCCAAAATTTAGAGAAATATTCTTTAAAACATTTAAAAATATGCATTTCTGGTGGGTCAGCTTTACCTTCTAGTGTAACTAAAAAATTCAAAGAAAAAACAGGTATAGCAATTGTTGAAGGATACGGTTTAACTGAATGTAGTCCCGTTACTCATGTTAATTTATTAGAAAACCCTAAAGAAGGTTCTATTGGTTATCCCCTACCTGACACTTTTATGAAAGTGGTTGACCCTGAGACGCTAACCGAAGTTGAAACGGGAATAGAGGGGGAATTATTAATTAGAGGTCCCCAAGTAATGAAAGGATATAAAAAAGGATCAGAAACTCTTAAAGTCACAACGTCCGATGGTTGGTTACGTACTGGAGATATCGTCAAAACTGATGAAGAAGGATTCGTCTTCATTGTAGATAGATTGAAAGAAACTATTAACACAGGAGGTCTAAAAGTCTACCCACGCGAAGTAGAAGAGGTGCTTCATGAACATCCAAAGATAA
>CAZEQQ010000326.1:0-3638 GCA_964514425.1 uncultured archaeon | reverse complement strand
TCCTATTTTGTGTAAAAGAGCTGAGTAAAGGAACAATTAATTTTGGATTAACATGAAATATTGCTTCAGATAAAGTCACTACTAAACCGAGATACATGAATATTGCTAGTGCAACGATAAGGTTTAATTTTATTGGTATCACAGACGTATTTTTTACTATTTGTTGAACTAAATTTTTTGATTTTTCCTCTGAAAATCTGTTTTTTAGTAGCATTATTATTATTCCACTTATGGATAGTGATAGAAGCCATATTAAAGTTACATCTCCATATATTACAGGGATGAACGAACTTTGTCCTACAAACATTGCAAGAATAAATAGTACTAAATGAAGGAAACTCCATAATAGTCCATATTTCCAGAAATTATACTTTTCAGATTTGTCTACAAACGAGCTTGTAGTGGTTCTGTCTCCTTCTCTTTCGCCATTCTTTTGTTCTATCTCTTTTTCTTTAATTTCATTTCCATTTTGAATTTCCTCGTTTTTCACAATCAAACTAAATGGAAGAATCGAAGATATAAGGCTTATAAGAGTTATAAAAAGAAAGAAATCTCTGATACCATACGATAACACTTTGTCATTATCTGTTGCGTATTCATAATTCTTATTTATTAGAGCTTTTATCAGCCATTCTACGCTGTTTAACACTATTTTTGTATTAATCGGTTCTAACAAATGTATAGTAGGAGGTAATATGAGTTTCCTTGCAGTTCCACTTAAAAAGTCTCCATAAATGTCATTGGTTTGTATTTCTTCAGATGTGTTGAATGTTGGTTTTAAATTTAATTTTACCTCATTTATATTAAACAATTCATCCTTATTTCCTATTGCTATCAGTAAATTTTTTGGAAAAGTAGCACTTAATTCTCCATATATTGTACTATTAAGTGTATTCACCCCGCCTCCTATGAAAACGCTAGCTTCTATATCTTTCTCATTTGCTACCGCTCTGATAGCTCCACACCCCATACTATGCCCAACTACACCTATTTTTTCTTTATTTACGAAGGGAAGACTAATTAAGTAATTGTAAGCAGTTAAAGCGCCTAATGATGGATCTGTACCTTGTCTTAATACTCCTCCTGAATCACCATGTCCCAACGCATCTATACTTAACGCAATTATTCCTCTTTTAGCTAACTCTAAAGCTATTCCGCTCATTACTTCTTTACTATTCATAATTCCGTGAACAAGAATTACTGCAGGTAGTGATTCATTTTCTGATATACCCTGTGGTATATATATTAATCCCGAAACATTTTCTCTTTCCCCTACTAGAGTAATAGTTTTCTTTTCTATTCTGAAGAAATCATTATCTATTACAAAAGCACTAAAAATACTTATCATTAGAATAGTCAATAAAAGAAGAAATAGTATTGTATTCTTTGAACCACGCATAAGCGCTATTCTCTTTACTCATAAAAAGATTTATGCTCTTTCATTTTCTTTACTTTTTTAGTTTTTTGTTTCTTTTTTCGTTTTCAGTTTTAAGCATAATTGTAAACTTCGCGCCTCCTAATGTGGAATCATCTACAAGGAGCTCTCCATTGTATGAATCTATTAAAACTTTATTTATATATAGTCCTGTTCCAAAGCCTTTAGATGTACTGCTTTTATATCCTTCCTTAAAGATATTCTCCTTATTGATATCCTTTAAGCCTACACCATTATCTTCAAAATTAATCTTTATTTTACCTTCTACATTTTCAAAAGAAATCTTAATTAGATCACAATTGCTATGTTGTATTGCATTAATAATCATATTTGTAAATATCTCACTTAGTAAATTATTTGCAAATACCTTATCATTTAGTTCTATTTTTTCTATTTCAATCTTTATTTTTTTGCTTTCTAACAACTTTTGGTGTTTTGTTATTGCAGTTTCCACTATTTCATTTATATCAATTAACTCTAGATTGTTTTCTTTCCTTACCTTTCTTAATAAATCGATATTGGTCAAAAGTTTTAAGCTTTCTTCCATTGTGCTTAATACTTTATCAAAATAGACTTGATCTGTTTCGGAACAAGTATTTTTATCTATTAAGCTCAAATAACCTGTAATAACGGACAATCTATTTTTTAAGTCGTGGTTTAAGAGTGTTGTTAAGAATTGTTCATTTCTTTCTGTTAACTTTCTATTATCAATATTTCTCAATGTTCCAATTATATTCAACGGTTTACCATCTTTAGTGTATGAAGCAATACTTCCTTTAGAATCGACCCATTTATACGCTCCATCAGAACATTTTATTCTATACTCATCATGATATCTATCTACTACTCCACCTATGTATTCGTCTATTTTTTGTTTGACACGTTCTATATCTTCTGGGTGCACTTTTCCTTCCCAAGATTTTGCTGTAGTGACATAATCTTCACCTTTATATCCTAACATTTCTCTCAATGTTTTTGAAAGGAATATTTGTTCTTTTTGCCAGTTAAAGTCCCATACTCCTTCTTGACTTCCTTCTATAGCTAGTTCCCATCTCTTCAAGTTTCTTTCTAGTTCTTGTTCCATTTTCACTTTTTGTGTTATATCACGAACAAACTCTACTACTCCTTTAACTTCTGAAGTTTCTGAGTCTATAATAGGATAACTGAAGAGCTCTACCCATTCAACAGGAGAACCTTCTAATCCTGGAACGATTTCCTTTTCTGTTTTTTTGCTTTCAATAGCCTTTAATGTTGGACAATTCTCACATTCTTTTTCTCTATTGTGATAAACTACAAAACATTTTTTCCCAATCAATGGGAAATTATCTTTGTACCATTCATTCATAACTTTATTAACTTTTATCACATTGAGGTCTTTATCTAACACAGATATTCCATCTTGAATAGTTTCAAAAACATCATTCATTAATGCATGTTGTTCGTTTAATTCTTTAATAGCCAATTCATTACTCTTTTTTAGTTCTATATTCGATAATGCAAAAGCGATATCCGACGCTAGTTCAAGAAAAAGGTCTCTATCCTCGTAACTTTCTAATTCAACATCATAGGTTGCTGCTATTAACCCATACGTTTTATCTTTATGAGACAGTTTCATTAATAAATAATAACTGTCTGTTTTATTGCTTTCAGAACTATATATTTCATCAGTACCATTGAAAGAGATTACTTCATCTGATTTTAATGCATCTTGTATAACTACTAATTCTTTAAAATTATCCAAAAGTAATAGTAGATTCTCTGCTTCTCCTGCAGTATAACTATTTTCTATTTCCATAGATTCTTTAAACAAACTTATACCAACTGCAGTGTAGGCTTGATTTTGTACTAATATTTCGCAAGATTTTTGTAGAAGCACATCTTTATTATTCTCTCTAGTTATTAACTGATTCACATCTCTTACTGATCGCAAAAGTTGTGTTAAATGCAGATTTTTTTTCTCTATCTGCTTTTTATCAGTCAAATCTAAAACTTGAACTAATGTTCCTTTTTTATTAACATCATAACTAACTATATTAGGAAAGATTTCAACATTTTTTTCAGCTTGTTTTGTCTTGATAATTATTTCATAATGGTCTGGTAAGATATCCCCTTGATGTCTTCGAATATATCTCTCTGCAACCATCTCAAGACTTGATTCATGTAAATAACTCCTAAAATCTGTATTAATTATTTGCTCAACAGG
>CAZEQQ010000325.1:0-3653 GCA_964514425.1 uncultured archaeon | reverse complement strand
GAACATTTAGCTGATGCTGAATTTAGAATCGTAGAAGGTGCTTCTAGTGATATACAAATTAGTGCATTTTTAGCAAAATTAGCAAAAATGAATCAGAACTAATAATCTCTCCCTCCTCTTTTTTATTCATTCAAAACTAGTAGATAGTCTTTTACAGATGTCTTCCACAATATCTTGACAATTGTATTGAAAAATAAACTCTGCATGATCTCTTATGGTAAATTCTGCAACATTTACCGCTTTAGCAACAATTTTTTGTGTTAATGCAGATGAAATTCCCATTTTTTTAGAAAATACTTTATCTGCGACATATACACTTGCTGCCGCAAATGGAAAAGGTCTTTTCCCTCCTCTATCACTATAGGGTATTTTTTCGAGTAAGCGATAACATATTAACTCCAATGTTTTTTCAAAAACATAGGCATCCATTGAATATTTCTTTTTCACTCTTTCTTTAATCTCTGACTCTGTAGCCACTTGTGAACAAATTCTTGCAATATATTCTTCACTTCGTCTAATTTTTTTTGCTGATAACTTAAGATTCAAATCTTGCATTAAGCTTAGTAAACTTTTACCCATAACATTATGACCCATCTCGCGATATGTTGAAACTATTTCTTTCAATGTTATTGGACAATTTTGTTGACTCTCTCTAATTGCAATAAGTAGACAGACTGCTGAAAGTAGAACATGATTAGTAATTGTGCCTTTATGTTGTTCCTTATACTTTTTATAAAGATAAATTGTTCTATGCCTAATTTCTTGAACTATTTGGTGTCTTACACATACTTTTTCTAGAATCTTCAACGTTCTATGATCTGTTTCTTTCCCATGAAGTGCTCCGGTAATGTGATAGTAGCGCTTAAACTTTCTAAATTTCTCTTGTTTCTGTTCATTTATTTTATTCCCTGAATTGTCAGAAAATATATATTCGCTAACTAAACCGATTGATGATCCTAAAGCTGTAACCGAAGAAAATTGGTCATTTACAGCTGTAAAATGCTGCGTTCTCCTTGTATCTCCCTTATTTTCTGCTCCTAAGGAATAACTATTAGATTCTAAAATAACATCACACACTAATCCGCAATTTTGGCACACTAATCTTCCTGAATTGCCGACTAGCCGTGAATTACATTCATCACAAACATTTGTTTCCATTCTGCTCAGATGATATTAACTAATGTTAAATCTTTATAGTTTTTCAATACTTTCTATACCTTTTAAGGCTTAAAATGTTAAATAGAAATAAAACTATGTCACACCTAACTAACAAATTTAACAATAAGAGAGATAAATGAAAGTAATTAGTACTATCCTGCAAAAAGTGTGGTCTTTTTATTTTACTATATATTTACATATTAATATGAATAAGAAAAAGAATATTGTCTATGTCTCTATTATTTTATTTGCTTTGATGAACTCCCTATTACCAAATAGTTTACATTATTTTACTGATGTGGATTTTGTGAAAAAACCTTTGCAATTAAATAGTGCTGGTTTTAATTTGGATTCATACAATAATAACAGTTATCAAAATCCCTCGTATCATGAGAAAAAAGTTATATCATATAATTCTGATCATCCTCTATTCAGTGATAATCAACATTTATATATGTCCTCTTTTTCCTCTGAAAATTCTGAAAGAAGCATTTTACCTGATTTAAGTTTTCAAGAAAGTATTCAAAGTTATGATCCTGAATTAGTTTTAGAGGCTTTTTATAAAGAACAAAAAAACGGTACTTATCCCAATAGTAGTCCTGCTTTTACTTTTCCTGGGGATGGTCATTATACTGTCTCTGGTCATGTAACTAACGCTCAATCACAATTTTTCAATAATCCTAATGCTGTATTGGATTCTCAGTTCTATTCTGAAAATGCTCAAATAATTGGATCTGGCTTGAAAAGAGAATATTCTTCAAAGGACAATAGAACTGATTGGAGCTGGAAATTTGCTGTTAACAGTACGAATCAAGTTTCTTATACTATTTACCAGGAAAACTTGTATTTGTACGGAAAGAATATTGTATTAAACTATGATCTTTTACTAGATTCTAATTCGACAATAGAAAGTGTTACAAATTCATCAATAATATTTGATTTTGTCTTTGATTCATGTCGAATAACAATAACTAATTGGCATTCTTACACTTTCCTTGAATCGCTTGGATTTAACACCACCTCTCCTTTTCTTACCTATAGATTAACTAACAACCAGAATTGGGATGATATGTGGTCCCATTATCACCTTAATGTTACTGATTTAATGGGTATAGATAATCCCGCTTTACCAAGCTATTTAAAATCCTTTGGTATTTTTGTTGTTTCTCCTGAATATTCTGAAACATCTTTTTCCATCGATAATTTTGAATTAAAATCTGAAGTTCTTCCCTCAAAAATAGATCTTTGTATTGAAGAATATGCTATTCCAAATTTGAATTCAAGTGAATTCAGTGTTTTTAACTATGCTATAGATTATCAAATTGGCAATTCAAACTTATACGAAATATTTTGGTCACATAATTCAACTTACGACATAAGTTTTAATTTCCAAATCACCATTGAGAGTAAATTATGTCTACCCTATAATAACTCTCTTAATATCTCAGAATCTGGTCTCGTATTATACAGTATTAATTTTACATCACTCGATGTTTTTTTGTCACAAATTAACTTTGTATATCCTTCTATAATGTCTTTTTATTCAACTAATATAACTACTGCAACAGTGGACGAATTTTACCTTAATAGCTCCCACTCTATTACCTCAATATCTCCTAATCTGTCTCAAAGTGTTTATATTTGTTCTTTCATTGTGCAAAATATAATTGAATCTGTTATTACTGATTCTCTCTCCATTTTTGAAACGATTGAAGTAACTTTACAAACGACAAATTTAACAAATATTGATACTCTAATCCTATTTTGGAATACAACCAAAAATGGATGTACATATATATCTCTTGAAGAAAATATTTTTACTTTTACTTTTCCTTCTTCTCTATCAAATGGTGTATACAACATTACTCTTCTTTCTATAAATCAAAATATTTTTGGTTATTATACTTTTAGTATCACTTTAATGAGATTGCCCTCTAATTTATCGCTAAGCGAAGAAATAGTTTTGCCACAATATTCTTACTCACGCTTAAATTTTAGTTATGATAGTTTAATTATTGGCGAATGTATTGTCAAACCTAATATTCAGGTCACATTGGGTGAATACAACCTTCAAGTTCATGAAGTAGATGAATCCAATTATTTCTTTTACATTTCTACTTATTACTTAGAAAATGGTAATCATAAAATTAATTTCAACTTAAGTTCTGTGTCACATGCTACTATCGAAAAATCTATCACTTTTAGTGTCACTAAATCTTCATTAAATATTTCGGTTCAACATTTTCTTCTTTCAGATTCCCTCACGTTGAGATTCAGTGTTAAAGCTACTGTTGAACACTTTCCTGTGGCATTTGCCCCTTTCAAGTTAAATATTACCAATTATAGCGCATTCTATGGCTTAACCGATGAAAAAGGTTTCGCCTATTTAGATCTTTTAGTTTCGAAAGTTGACAATACCACTTATTTAGAGTGTTCATTTTTAGGACTTAGTGGGATTATAAGTTCCGTTTTTCTTAAAATAAATCTAAATAAAC
>CAZEQQ010000324.1:0-3661 GCA_964514425.1 uncultured archaeon | reverse complement strand
TATAATGATACAAATGAAAAAAATTTAGAAGTAGTTGAAAAAGATATTAGAAAAGATAAAAATAGAATGTTAGTTAAGAAAATCGAAATAATTATTTTTATCTTAGCAGGAATAGGATTACTTTTAGGTATTTTAGGGTTAATTATAGATGTGGAATTGTTGCTTAATATAGCCATAATTATATTTGGAATAGGCTTTATTTTCTTTTTATTTGTTGCAGCAACTTTATTTTTTATAAAAATATGAAGAAATGAGTTACAATAAAAATTAAAAAAGAGAAAGTAGGTTTTTAACCTAGTCTTTCTTCGATAGTTCCTTAAAATCAAGCCAATGAACTTCATTTAGAATTTCTTTGAAATTTAATCTACTAGATGCATCCATCTTGGAAAACTTAGCTGTTAAATGGACGATAATCCACTCAAAACTCCATTTGAAGTTAATTTTAGCCCATAACCATATCAGTAAATCATAGAAAAGTACAGTTAGAAAAGCAAAAAAGAAAACAATGCCAAACTCTTCTTTGGAAAATCTTCCTGACATTAAATCCATTTGGAAGAGAGGGTTTAGTATAGCTCTAGGAACAATGGAATAAATTTGTAAAACAAATATAGTTAACGCTAAGGTTCCCCAAATCCGGAAATATTTCACAACAATATTATTTCCGAAACTTTGACTTTTTCCTCTAAATTCAACTAACCAAAGTAATAATGTCATTATACCAAATTGGGTACCGAGTAGGAAGCAATAATATGCTATATCAGGACGCTCAAAAGTAACCTCTAATCCCATAAAGATAGCTGCAAATATACCAATAGAGAAAATAGCTAAGGTTATTATTAAACCCAATAAAGGAATTTTTGTAGAAGGTTTTGGTTGAGCCAATGCTAATCCAAATAATGCCCCAATAAAAGAGGTAGAAAGGAAAGGAAAGAAGGGATAAAGGTCACCAGCTAAAAGAACGCAGAAGTAAGTGGTAATTGAAGCATTTTCTGCTTGAAGAAACTCACTAGGCCATTGAGAATAATAGACTATATCAGTATAACCATAAGTTAAAAATTTACTTTCGGGAGGAACAAACCAGTTGAGATTATCTATCCAAAGCCATATGAATGGTGAAAGGATAAGGACTAAAATGGCAAGAGATGCATAAACAGCTATATTTTTCTTCAAATTCTCAAAACCACCATTTCTCATGAGAAGATAATGTACACTTGCCATTATAATCATAGACCAACCAATAATCTGTAATGCTTCTAACATGAAGATTCTGCGCCAAATAAATGATGCAGCGATAGGATCATTCCATGTATTTGCTTCAAGTAAAGAGTTTCCTGAACGGAAGACTCTACCAAAATAACCATAATAACCAAAGCCTTCAGCCATTCTTCCTGCTACTAAAATACCAATACCTGTAAAAACCTGTTTGACTAAAGATTTTTCTAAATTTTGACCTCTTTGTGCTCTTTTTGTCATAGTGTAGGAATTGACTACTGAAGAGATGAGCAAAAAGTATCCAGCCCAACCTCCAAAAAAACCAGCCATAATAACAAAGAGGGCAAATAAAACAGGTGCGTCATTAAAGATTGTACCAATATCTACCCAAGAAAAGTCGTAAATATGATTAAAGACATGAAGAAAAACCATCATCCAAATAGCCAAACCTCTTTGGAAATCTAAAGATGCAATGCGTTTGAGACTCTTTTTATTAGAATCATTGTTTTTTTCATGTTCTATCTCATGTAAATTTGTTGTTTTCATGTACTTCAAAATTTAAAAAATAGGGTTGCAAATAAAACTTATTGTAAACAATTAAGAAAGAAAAAAGGAAGTAAAAAATATCTAGGAAATTTTTAGTAGTTTTCTAAGTCTAGAAGGCATATTATATCCAAGATAGCCAGAAAAAGTTCCTAAAAACACACATACCCATCCTAAATAATAAAAGATTGAGAACGATGTTTGTGTTAAAGTGCCTATAATTATACTTATAACAAAAAAGACAAAAATAAAAATTATAAAAATACCATAAAAAGTGATGAACCAATAACCAACTTTAGGTAATTTTTCTTCAGAGCGTCTAGCTTCTTTCATACACAAAATTATAAGAGTTAAACAGATGAGAAAGACAAAAACAAAAACGACAACTGAAACATCTATAAGTATATCATTCACACTTATATCCATTGTAACTTGAGGAATAATCCATCCAATTATTCCACCACTAATAATAGCTAAAAAGATGGTATAAAGCTGATTGGCATTGAGAAATATTTCATTGATAAAAGCAAAAATGAAGTAGCTACCAAAAACACAAAAAAGGAAGGTCACTAATATCATCATTACGACGGGATCATATAGAGTTAAGTCTAGAGATGCAAAAAATTGGTATAATTTACCTATTGTGCTAGCTACTATTGCAAAAAAGAAAGCGAGAAAACTTAAACTGATCATAAGGGAAGCTTGTCTTCTTCTTTGGAAATATTTTCTAAAAGAAGCAATTGTAACTGTTAAAACAGCAAGAGCTATTAATGGTTCAACAATGATGACTAGTATAGGAATCCCATTTTGTGAGTACATTAATTAAAGAATAATTTTATCTCTTTAGAAGTTTTTGTAATATGCAACAAAAAGCAATAGGTAATCATCAGTAACTACCAATTTTCGAGCGATAAAATCATCTCAGTTTCTTTCTCTATTTGTAATATCTTCAATTGTTGCAATCATTCCATTAAATTTTCCTTCATTATCAAAGATTGGGATTGCACTTACAGATAGAAAAATTCTTTCTCCATTAGCTCTTTCGATTGCATGTTGTACAATTGTAGGCTTTTTTGTTGATTTAACAATTTCAAAAGGTAAATCCTTACTATGAAAAGGTTGTCCTTTAAGATCGGTTATTTTCCATTCTGGGCTTTTATATTCTCTTGAGATAATTTCTTGTAAAGTAATTCCCAGAATTTTTTCTCCTGCTTTATTAGTGAAAACGATCTTTCCATCTCGATCAACAATAGTAATTGTTGAAGGATTTCTGTCTATTATGTCTCGAATAAGCTTTCTTTCTTGTTCTAATTTATATTTTGTTTTCTCAAGTTTTGTTATATCGACTAAGAAACAAAGGAAATGAGTGTCACTGAGTTTTATCGCACTAAATTTACAATAATGAATGTAATCTTTTTTATCGAAAAAACTAAAAAATTCGTCAATTCTACCACTTTCTTCCAGTTTAACTATCAAAGGCAAAGGTTCTTGCCCTTTAATCTGTGGTGTTTTAATATTTTTGAGGTTCATGGCTAATAGTTCTTCCTTAGAATAACCACTAAGATTACATGTTTCAGGATTAACTTCCAAGAAATCTCCTTTTTCGTTAATGATTAAAATAGCAACAGGAGCGTATTTAATATAATTTCTAAATTTGCTTTCACTTTCTCTTAAACTTTTTTCCATTAGCTTAACAGGAGTTACATCAGAAAAAAGAGTAGCGAATTGTCCTTTTTTTGGTGAAAAGGCTGAAACGGAGAAATATTTTTCCATTGGTTCGAAATAGACTTCAAAGGATATAGATTTACCAGTTTCTGCAACTTGTGTATAAATTTCGAGATAAGGAGCAGAATCTACACCATAAACTTCAGTTGCCAATTTGTCAATTACTTCATCATCAGTAACG
>CAZEQQ010000323.1:0-3670 GCA_964514425.1 uncultured archaeon | reverse complement strand
CTTATGGCCAACAGATAGCAACAGTAGTTGATAACACTATCAGTTATGATATTCCTAAAGCTATCCAACGAGAGCAACCTGTAGGTAGTGGTGTTGCTATTCGAGGCGTTAGTTACGCTACAGATGGAAATGAAACCGATATTGCGCCCAATTCTGGCTGGGTAACAGAATTTGATTCTCCTCAATCAGGTTATGATCCTCGTGATAGGATCTCATCTGCTTCAGCTATGAATTTTGTTCTTTTAGCTTTATCTGTCATAGTTTTAGTTGTCTTTAGAAAAAGGAAAAATTAGCAAAGTTCTTTCGTACTTTTTGTTAATTTTGTTACTTACTCGTTTTTCCTTATTAGATTTATTTCAAATTTTGCTCCCCCTAATAGGGATACTTTGGGTATTATGTCTCCTCCATACATTTGCAAAATCTTTTTCACTAGGAACAAACCGTAGCCAATATGAGTCTCACTTCTTGTTGTCACTCTTTTTGTGAAAAGATTTTTCTTTACTTCCTCTTTTATTCCCTCGCCATTATCTTCAATCACACATTTTAACAATCTTCCTTTGTGTGTTATTGTTACTCTTATTAATGAGCAGTTCGAATGAGTGATGGCATTTTCTATTACATTTTCTATTACTTCATTTAGTAATTCTCCTGCCAAAACATTGTTTTCTTTAGTTTCTTCTTCTAAAACTTCTAAAACAATATTTTTTTCTTTGAGTAAGCTTTCCACATTTTCTTTTACTTCTCCTAATACGGAGTTAATGTTTACTGTTCTTTTTTCTTCTTTTTCTATTCGTCTATATGTTTCTAATTTTTCTATTAGTTCTATAATTTTCTCAATGTTGTTTTTTGTTTTTTCTATGTACACTCTGCAGTCTTCACAACATTCTTCTTTTTCTATCAAGTCTTTTAGTAGTTTCGTATACCCTTGTAAAGAGACAATTTTATTTCTAATGTCGTGTGTAACCAATGAATTGAGAAATTCTTTTTCTTCTTGAATCTTTTTCAGTTCTGCTATATCTATTATTACCCCTCTCAACCCCTTAAATTCCTTCTCTTCAATAATAGGTTTAGAGTTGATTAATACTGGTAGTTCTGTTCCATCTTTTTTTATTACTGAATATTCTAGAGATTGTTTCCCTAGTTCACCGTTGATTCTTTTTTGAATATTCTCTTTTGTTCTATCATGGTCTCTTTCAGGTATCAGATGAAAGATGTTAATTCCTTTTTGTAAATCTTCTTTAGTGTACCCAAACTTGGAAAAAGTTATATCGTTACAATAGACAATATTGAGTTTTTCATCAGTTTCAAAAACAATTTCTGGTAGTAATTCTATGAAGTGTTGTAATTGTTCTCTGCTTCTCATCATTTCTTTTTCATAACTTTTGTGTACAGATAAATCTTGAATAATCCCTATTATTACAGGTTCTTCCTTCAATTCAGTTTTACTAATACTCACTTCAACTGGAAAACTTGAACCATTTTTTCTTTTAAGAAAAGATTGGAGATAGGTAAATTCTCCTTTTTCCAACTTATGCCAAATTTTATCACGATCTTTTCGTGATATACTGCCTTCATCTATATCCCTGATGGTGAGTTGTAATAATTCATTTTCTGTATATTGTAAAATATTTAAAGTAGCAGTGTTAGCGAAGATAATTTTACCTTCTAAGTCATGAAGAATAACACTATAAGGAAGATTATTCAAGACTAGGCGCAGTTTTTCTTCACTTTCACGAAGAATTTTTTCATTTATTTTTATCTTTTTCATTGCCTTGAAATAAGCAACCTCATGCTTTATTGCATCGATTAGAAGCATCAGTTGAGTAGGTAGGTCGCTAGTTTTTTGAATATATCTGTTAGCTTTTAGGTTTAGAGCTTCCATGGCAACTTCTTCTGCCCCTCGACCTGTAAAAATAATGAAAGGAATAGTATTATTTTTCTCCACTCTTAATGTTCTTAAAAAGTTTAACCCGTCCATCTCAGGCATAAGGTAATCTGAAACGATGATATCAAAATGGATGCTTTCCAGCCATTCTAAAGCTTCATAAGGTGATTTTGTCGAGTAAACTTCAAATTTTTCTTCCTCTCTTTTGATAAAACTTTCAATTAAAGCTAGCATATCATTATCATCATCGACGAGAAGAATTTTCATTACTTAAGTAATAAATAAGAGAGTTATAAAGTTTCTTTACTATCTATTTTTGATTAAAACACAGAATTTAGAGATTGAAAATAAAAATCTCCTGCATCGGATAACTGAGTTGAAATGAATAGTTATAACACTTAAGTTCCTTTTTTAGGATTAATAGAACTAGATTAGAGAGTTTAAGAAATCTTTACGCTCATCATTATTTTTGAGGTTCGAAATATCTACAATGACAGCAATTAAACTTGTTACCTTTTCATCTTTTCTAACCGGTGACGAATGTGCTAATGCTGGAAAAGTTGTCCCATCTTTTCTTTTGAAAGTATATTCAAAGGAATTTTGCACATTTGGTTCTTTTATCCTTTTTTGAATCCTTTGCATCACTATTTCTTTATCTTATACTACTAAATCAAAAATATCCAATCCATTTTTAAGATCGTCTTCGATGTATCCTAAAGACTCATAAAATTTCTTATTTCCATGAGTGATAGTATAGTTTTCATCTGTTTCGATGACTATTTCAGGTAATAGATCATTCATTGTCTTGAATCTCATTTCATTTTCACGAAGAATTTTTTCTTTTTCAATCCTGTCAGTTGTATCTTGGGTTATAGCCAAAATCAATTTTTGACCTTGAATAGTTACAGCATTAAGATTTACTTCTACTGGAAAAACTGACCCATCTTTACGTCTATGATAAGATTGAAAACTCATTAGTTCTCCATGGTTTAAACGTTCCCACATTTCTTCTCTTTCTTCCTTTGTTATTTTTCCTGAATCTATATCTCCAACAGATAATTGTAGTAATTCCTTTTTTGAGTATAATGTTGTCTCTACTGCTTTTTTGTTTACTAAAATAAAATTTCCTTCCAAGTCATGAAGAAATACTCCAAAAGGAAGGTTTTCTAGTGTAATACTCAGAACTTCTTCTCCTTCACGCAAAGCCTGTTCGCTTTTTTCAACTAGTTTCTTTGTTTGATGGTGGTCTACTTCCCGCTTTATTGCATCCACTAACAAATCATATTGGGTTTCTATATCCCCAGATTTTTGAATGTACCTATTAGCTTTTAGATTGAGTGCTTGAATCGCTACTTCTTCTGCCCCTCGTCCTGTAAATATTATAAAAGGGAGATCACTTTTCTTTTCTTCTCTTACTATCTCCAAAAACATCAATCCATCCATTTTTGGCATTTGATAATCAGAGACAATAATGTCAAAAATGTGCTCATCCAATAATGTTAAAGCTTTCAGAGCACTATCTGTTGTGTGTATCTCTAAATTTTTATCTTTCTTCTTAAGATATCGTTCTGTAATAAAAAGGAAACTTGGTTCATCATCAACGACAAGAACCTTCATTAGCAAAACAATTTGTTATACTTTATATGTCTTACTTAAACTGCAATGCACTTACTACAAAATGAGTAATGAATGTACTATGGACAAAAATAAGTCTAGTTCTCAAAAAGAGTATGGGATGATTTTTTTAAAAAATCTTTCACTGTTATCATATCAGTCAAGGATTGC